>NZ_CP183074.1:300000-600000 GCF_048401065.1 Pseudoalteromonas sp. US3C1004 | reverse complement strand
ATTTTAATTTTTGGCGAGAATGCCAACCGCGCCGTTCTACTTATCCCTCCTGCAGAGCGGCTTTAATTGCTCGTAGCTTTAACAAAGAGCCACAGATGATTGACGCCATTCAACAAGCGTATTATTTACAGGCGCAAAATCCATCGGATGAAGACGTGCTTATTAAACTATGCGAAAAAATTGGTTTAGATCCCTGTTTATTTACTCAGCAGTTACACTCTAAGGAACTTAAGCGTCGCTTTGATGATGAGCTTAACTTTGTTCGCAGTTTACCTATTCAAGGTTTTCCGTCGTTAGTATTAATAAAAAACAATGGCGCATACCCCATTGCTATTAACTACACAGATTGGCGGCAAACGCTAAGTGAAATACAAGCTTACTTATAAAATTTACACTTCAAACATTACCCCTGCACTTTAAATTCGGCCAATAAGGCTAATTTATTACCGCTGTCATAAAAGCGACTTTTTTACGCAACACGCTTGTCATTTTTAATCTATACACTTTCGCTCATTGAAACTACCTCGCTTTAAATTGTTTTTTAATAAACAGGCTAAAGCGACTAGCAAATCCGATAATTAACGAACAAAGGTGTATACGATGAAAGGCGTTAAACCATTAATTTTAGCTGGTATTGTAGCCGCAAGTGCAGCAGTCCACGCCAATGATTTAAACACGGTAATTGATAAAAGCAGCGAAATTAATAATTTAGCTGCGCAATCACAAACGAAAATAGACAAGATTGCAGATTCAATGCAAGGGCGTTTACAGCAATTCAAAACCCTAAATAAAGAAATAGATGGTTTAGCCGTTTATAACGCACAGCTTACAAAACAGTTAAATAATCAAATAGAAGAGATGGAATCGCTTAATTTATCGATGGATCAAGTATCGATTATTGAGCGCCAAATAACCCCTTTAATGCTTCGTATGATCACTGGGCTTGAACAGTTTGTTGCCTTAGACGTGCCGTTTTTAAAGCAAGAGCGAAAGCAGCGTCTTGAATCATTAAGTGCAATGATGGAACGCGCTGATATTACATCAAGTGAAAAATTTCGTCGTGTCTTAGAGGCTTATCAAGTTGAGGTTGACTACGGACGCACTATTGAAGCGTATACCGCATTGCTTGATGTGGACAATAAAGAACGTGAAGTCGACTTTCTGCGCATTGGTCGTTTAGAGCTAATTTATCTTACCCGCGATGGTAAACAAGCAGGTAGTTGGGATCAAAAAACACAGTCGTTTGTTGCACTGCCTGATTCAACCATTAGTCAAATTAATAAAGGGCTTCGCATTGCTCGCAAACAACTAGCCCCCGATATGTTAACACTGCCAATTCATGCTGCAGAATAAGAGGTTTACCATGAAATTATTAACGAAAATGACAAAAATGGCCGTGTTTGCAGCCAGCTTAGGTTTTTCAGGTGCGATGTGTGCCGCTGAACCAATGAACTTAGATGCCTTATTAAAAACGTTAGAGCAGGGTAAATCAGCGCAATCAGAACAAAATAAACAACGCGAACAAGAATTTGCAGCACGTCAAAATGAACAAGTGCAAATGCTTAAAAACACCCAAGCTAAACGAAATCAGATGCTTAGCGAGTCAGAGCGTTTAGAAACGCAGTTTGAAGAAAACGAAATTAAATTGGCTAATCTGACCGATACTTTATCAAAGCGTATGGGTTCATTAAAAGAGCTATTTGGTGTGCTACAACAAGTTGCTGGAGATTCTAGCAACAAGTTTGCAACCTCGGTGGTATCGGCTCAGTTACCTGGGCGTAGTACTTTTATGGACGAATTGGCGCAAAAAATGGGTTCTACCTCAAAGCTTGCGTCTATTGAAGATATCGAAAAGGTTTGGTTTGAGCTACAACGCGAAATGACCGAACAAGGAAAAGTAAGCCGCTTCAATACTGATGTAATTGTTGACGGTGGCAATAAAGTACAAAAAGAAGTGGTACGTGTGGGTGCATTTAACCTTATTAGTGACGGTCAGTACCTAGAGTATACGCCTTCTACCAATACCATTAGCCAGCTTACTCGCCAACCAAGTAGCCGCTTTACTGCGACTGCGGCTGATTTGCAGCAAGCAAACACCGGTGTGGTGCCGTTTGCGCTTGACCCAACGGGTGGTTCAATTTTAGGTTTGTTAGTACAAGCCCCTGATACCAGCGAGCAAGTTCATCAAGGTGGTGCAGTTGGTTACGTTATTTTAGGCGTTGGCTTATTAGCGTTATTAATTGCGTTAGAGCGTTTTGTATCGCTCCTGCTGATGGGTGGAAAAATCCGTCGTCAATTAAAAGACGATACAGCCCGTGATGATAACCCGCTAGGGCGCGTCATGAAAGTGAAAGACCAATATCCTAATGTGGCGTACGACACGCTTGAACTTAAGTTAAGCGAAGCCATTTTACGCGAAATGCCAAAAATCACCCGTAATTTAACGCTTATTAAAATTATCTCTGTGGTAGCGCCATTGCTGGGCTTACTCGGTACGGTAACTGGGATGATCAATACCTTCCAAGCAATTACTTTATTCGGCACTGGCGACCCTAAACTAATGGCAGGCGGTATTTCGCAAGCCCTGGTTACTACGGTATTAGGCCTTGTTGTTGCTATCCCTACGGTGTTTTTATACACCTTATTGAATACTCGCTCAAAAAGCTTACTGCTTATTTTACAAGAACAAAGTGCAGGTATTATTGCCGAGCGAAGCGAGAAAGGAGCTTAAACCATGGTGCTATTGATTGATTCAATCAATGCTATCCGTGATTTTCTCGACACGGGTGGCCAAGTTCTCTTGGTCATTGCCGTGTTAATTTTCGCGATGTGGTTATTGATACTCGAGCGATTTATGTACTTTTTTAATGGCTATCGACACTACAAAAAAGACGTTAAAAATACGTGGAAAACTCGTAGTGAACGCAACAGCTGGAATGCAGAGCAAATACGCCAGGCCATGGTGTCACGCGCCAGTATGCGATTAAACGCAAACTTACCACTGATTAATGTGATGGTGGCGCTGTGTCCACTATTAGGTTTACTCGGCACAGTTACAGGGATGATAGAAGTCTTCGATGTAATGGCTATTACAGGAACAGGCAGCGCACGCTCTATGGCATCGGGTGTGTCAAAAGCAACCATACCCACTATGGCAGGTATGGTCGGTGCGTTATCTGGGGTGTTTGCCTCAACCTATTTACAGCGTAAAGCAAAGCGTGAAGTTGAATTGTTGCAAGACACTATGGTGTTGGACCACTAAATAATTATTGAAAAGCGGTGAACATAATCACCGCTTATTCTAGGAGAAGTAAAATGAGAGCCCCATTAGGTAATTTATTCCAAGAAGATGAAGCAGAAGAAATAAACATGACTCCTATGCTGGATGTTGTATTTATTATGCTTATTTTCTTTATTGTTACAGCCTCGTTTGTAAAAGAAGCCGGTATTGATGTAAACCGCCCTGAAGCGGCAACGGCTGTTAAAAAAGAGCGCGCTAACATATTAGTGGCTATTTCAGATCAAGGCGAAATTTGGATCAATAAACGTCAAATTGATGTACGTGCTGTACAAGCTAACATTGAACGCTTAAAAGCTGAAAATCCACAAGGTAGTGTGGTTATTCAGGCCGATAAAAAAGCCACTACAGAAACCTTGATAAAAGTTATGGATGCCTCGCGTGCAGCGGGTGTATTTGATGTTTCAATAGCGGCTCAAGAAGGGTAACGAGTGATGCGTTATGTACTTGCGTTAATTATAGCGGGTGTGGTGACCTTTATGCTGTTTTTAGGTATGCAGGCATTGATCACCGGCGGAGAAGGCGCCATGACGGAGCCTGCAAAAGGGAATGTATTAGATTTTGTCCGTTTGAAAAAAGAAGAAACGGTACAAAAAAAGGAGCGTAAACCACAAAAGCCACCAACACCTAAAGAGCCACCACCGCCAATGGAATCGCCACAAATGCAAAGTAGCGACAACAACGCTGCTAGCAACAACTTTGATTTTGCTGCCAATGTCGATGCTGATGTAAATCTAGCGGGTGGATTAGCGTTAGAAACCAGTGACGGTGAGTATTTACCCATAGTAAAAGTGGCACCGGTATACCCAAGGCGTGCTTTGTCGCGTGGTATTGAAGGGTATGTCATTGTTGAGTTTACAGTGACCAAGCAAGGCACAGTGAAAGAGCCACAAGTTATTAAAGCCGAGCCAGAGTCACTGTTTGATAGAGCAGCGATGGATGCGGCCCTTAAGTTTAAATATAAACCGCGCGTTGTTAATGGCGAAGCTGTTGAAGTAGCCGGTGTGCAAAATAAAATTTCTTTCCAAATTAATGGTTAATTCTATTAAGTAAGCAAAGAGTGAACGTGAGGCAATTATGAAATTAAAACTAACAACCAAGCTATTAAAGCTTAGCATGTTGTGCACTGTTGCAATCAGTGCCGGCGTTGTTACACCAAGTGCATTGAGTGTACTTCCGGGTGTAAATTTGGCGACAGTACAGGCTGCTGAAAAGCAGAAAACAACACGAGTTCCCGCACTGCGTGAAAAGGTATACAGCCAATTAGCTCGCGCCCAAAAACTTGCGGATGATGGCGACAGTAAAGCGGGTTTGGACGCGCTTGACAGTATACAAGCGCGCTCATCAAGTATGAACTCTTATGAAATTGCGATGATGCATAACTTTTATGGGTTTATTTATTACAATGAAAACGACCTTGTAAAAGCGATTGCCTCATTTGAAAAAGTGATTGCAGAAGATGGCATTCCAGAAACACTACGTTTGAGCACGACATTCAGCTTAGCGCAGCTTGCAATGGCTAACAGCGACTATGAAAAGGTGATCGCATTTTTAGATAAATGGGATGCCATTAATACAAAGCCAAAAACTGATGCATATTATTTATTAAGAGCGCAAACCTACTATCAATTAAAAGACTATGAGCAAGGCCTGAGTTACATTACCCAAGCCATTAACTTAAGTGATAGCGAAGGCAAAGTACCCAAAGAAAACTGGCTGGTACTGCAACGTGCTATGTATTACTCACTTAACCAAACGGATAAAGTAGTCAGCGTACTTGAGCGTATGGTAAAGCTATACAACAAACCTGAGTATTGGGTGCAATTAGCCGGTATGTACGGTGAAACTGGGCAAGAAAAACAGCAGCTTAGTGTTTTAGAAGCGGCTTACCAGCAAGGATTTTTAACCTCTAAATCTGACCTAAGACAGCTTGCACAGGTATATTTATACAATCAGCTTGCTTACAAAGCCGCCAGTGTAATGAGTAAGGCAATAGAGCAGGGCATTGCTGAACCAACAGCTAAAAATTATGCCTTTGTAGCCGAGGCCATGGTACAAGCTAAAGAAGATGCTAAGTCGATTCGTTACTTTACCAAAGCTGCAGAGCGCTCAGAGCATGGTAAATACGATCAGCGCTTGGCTGAAGTGTATGTAAACACAGAGCAGTATGACGAAGCTGCCGATGCTGCGCGAATGGCACTGGATAAAGGCGGCCTTGATTTTGAATCAAATGCGTTTGTTGCTTTAGGGATGGCACAATACAATTTACAAAACTTTGATGCGTCTATCCTTGCGTTTGAACAAGCCGAAAAGCACAAAAAATCGCAACGTTTAGCCCAGCAATGGATCAAATATGTAAAACGCGAAAAAGTGCATGCACAAACATTAAAAACAGCACTGCTTTAATTTTTATAGTGCGATTATTAGTTCTTAATTGACGCACTAAAAACCATTTCATAATTGCACTACTCAAACCACACTAACATTTAGTTTGTGTGGTTTTTTTGCGCGCCTTTTAAAGCAACCAATTGATTTTTAATTAATTAACATTGTCATTTTATGTTTATTAAAGTGTAACTTCATTGTCATATCACTCCCGTATTGTACTTCGTATTCGATAACTCAAGTGACCTTAATGCATGAGTATCGTGCCTTAAAGTGACTTAAGTTATTACTTAATGCGCTAACACAATAATTAAATACTTTTACGGAGTGAACAATGAAATTATCTGGCTTATTCAAAATCAGCTTAGTGGCTACAGCAATAACACTGGCTGGTTGTGGTGGTGGAGATATTAACGTTACACCTACGACAGTTGATAACAGTGTAGACAATTCAGTGACTAACCCAGGTGGTGATAATGGTGGCGATACATTAAGTTGCGCCACATACACATTAGATGGAGCTACATTTACAGGTGAAGCAGAAGGCGTAAACTGTTTATACAGCCAAGCATTTGCAAGTAATGCAAAAGAAATTACTAGCTCTTTTGTTATCCCCGCGCTAGATGATGGCGGTGCCCATGTATTTGAAGGTGCTTTATTTATAGGTGACGATGTAGACACATCTACAGGCGCTACTATTGATGTTAATGGCCCAACATTGTCTATTGAAGCAGGCGCTACCATTGCGTTTACCAAGCCAGAGAGTTTTATTCGTATTGCTCGCGGTGCAAATATTGAAGCAATTGGTGAAGTAGATAAGCCAATTATTTTCACAAGTATTAAAGAAGTTGATGGTGATGATTCAACAACCGCTCAAATTGGGGATTGGGGTGGCGTTCAGGTAAATGGACGTGGCCATTCTATTCGTTGTACAGCGACTGCTGCGGCACAAGACATGTGTAACCACTCAGCTGAAGGTATTGTATCTTATTACGGTGGTAATGACCCGCAAGATAGTAGCGGTATATTAAAGCACATTGTTATTAAGTATGCAGGATTTGGCGTTGAAGGTGATGAGCTAAATGGTTTAACACTAAATGCTGTTGGTTCAGGCACAACAATTGATTATGTTCATGTACATAATGGTTTTGATGATGGTATAGAGCTCTTTGGTGGTAGCGTTAATCTTAAACATATTGTTGTTACTGATACTGGTGATGACGGTATTGACTGGGATGAGGGTTGGAAAGGTTACGGACAGTACATTCTTGTACGTTCAAATGAATATGGAAATCATGGATTTGAAACAGATGGCGCAAAAGTAGATCCATTATCTGCAGACGCACAAGATTTAGTAACGACTGTTTCTAACCCAACTATTGCTAATGCAACCGTTGTTACTACTGGTGATCAAGGTGCTGAAGGGCGTCGTACTGGTGCCGGTATGGAAATGAAAGAATGGGGTAAAGCGCAATTAGCTAATATGTTGTTTGTAAACTCATCATCTGTAGATGGTGCTGGCTGTTTTGATTTATATAATGAAAAAGATAAATCAGGAGATGCCGGTGTGCATGCCAATGCAAACAACGGTGATATCGCATTTGTGAGTTCAATATTTGCGTGTGGTAAGAATTTTGAAGACGTAAACACTCCTTTAACAGGTGCGTTAGCAAGCTTTGATATCAATACCTGGTTTACTGGTGGCGAAAATAATCAGCTGATTGGTTTTGCTGATTTTGCAAATGTGCTTGGTGCTGATGGTGTTTCAACTGCAGCAACTATTACAGATTCACAAGGTACTGCGGTAGCTACAACGGCGAAAGACATGAGTGAAGTTGACTCTTTCTTTACTAACGCAGGTTATATTGGTGCACTTAAAGAAGGTGAATCAAGTGAATGGGCTGATTTTGTAGCCGCATCTTTACAACGCGCTAGTAATTAATCTAGACCGGCTCTAATTATAAGGCGCTATGGCGCCTTTTTTAAGGGAATTTTAGGTTTAGAGGATATAAATATGAAACATCAAAAGCAGTTTAAAACTAATCTAATAACGTTATCTCTGCTCTCCCTTTTTTCTTCATTTAATTCTTTCGCTGAACAGGCACAAGAAATAATCAATGAAGAAGCGATAGAAGAAGTTGTTGCAACAGGTACACGCCTTAAAGGCAGTGCTAGTGCGGTAATTGATGAACGTAAAAATCAGGCATTTGTTGCTGATATAATGGGTTCAGAGCAAATATCTAGAACGGGTGATAGCGATGCCGCTTCAGCACTTCGCCGTGTTACAGGCTTATCTTTAGTTAACGATAAGTTTATTTATGTACGCGGTTTAGGTGAGCGTTACTCAAGCGTGCGTTTAAATGGTGCAGTTGTTCCAAGCCCAGATCTGACCAGAAATGTAATACCACTTGATATTTTCCCATCAAGTATTATTGAGTCTTTAGCTGTTCAAAAAGCCTATTCACCTAATATGCCTGCGGCTTTTGGTGGTGGTGACGTTAATATCAGGACGAAAAGCATTCCAAGTGATACTTTATTTAAAGTTGAGATTGGTGCTAGCTATAAAGATACAAACGATGAAGGCTATACATACAATGGCGGCAGTGATGATTGGTTAGGTAAAGACGATGGTACACGCGCCTTACCAGGAGCCGTTAAAACGGCGCTAAATACCTATATCAATGGCTTGTCTGATATCTCATACAGAAATATAAGAGATGTGGAGTCAAGACGTCAGGGGGCTGATATTGGTCAAGCAGCTGCAATAGACTTAAATAAAAGTTTATCAAAAGCACTACCAAGAGATTTTGGCTTAGAAAAAGAAAGCTTAAACCCTGATGCAGGCATTAAGGCTGTTTATGGCGACCGATTTGATAACTTATTTGGCCTAGACGGATCTTTTGGTTTCTTAGCATCAGTTGCTTATGAAAATGAATGGTCTAATGCAGAGAAGTTTAGCGCAGTACTTTCTTCTGTTGACGCATCTGAATCTGAATGTTCAAAAGATGACTTTACTTGTTACTCTGCCACAGAGAAAGAAGTATCAACAAAGCATAATATAAAATTAAATAGCTCTCTAAATTTAGGTTATAAAATTGGCGGCCATGATTTAACAGCCACCTATATGATGCTACGAGATACTGAAGATGAAGCTTCTGTTGCGCTTTATCAAGAGCCTTCAAAGTCATTAAGCATTGATTCTGGGCAATTACAGCGAAGCCACCTAACCTCTTTTGAGGAACGTGAACTTGAAATACTTCAACTTCGTGGAATGCACAATTTAGAGTGGAGTTTTCTTGAAGGTGTGGGTGTAGATTGGCAATACACTGATTCAACAGCGACGACGAGTATACCTGGCGAGCTTGAAGTAACGGTGCGTGATGAGTACGCCGATGGCGAATATCAACGTACTTTTTATAATGGCAGTTTAGGTGGCAATCCTTATTTGTATCGATTTGTTGAGCTAGAAGACGATGTAGAAAACTGGGGCGTTAATGTTAACAAAGTTTTTTACTTTGATAACGCCGAAGTTGAAATCGCGGGCGGCGGCTATTTTGTTGAAAAAACGCGTGATTACCGCACAGACTTTTTTAACTATCGCTTCAGCCAAACACAGTCTTTAGATTTAGCACAAAGTGAAGAAGAAGCACTGTCAATTGGTAGTTTCTTTGCTAATGATGCTGTGATCGATTCAACGGATGTAGAGTTATTGTTTCAAGAACCTACAGCCGATGATTACCTAGCAGCGCAAATGATTGATGCTTATTACGGCTCTTTTGATATCACTTTTGCTCAAGATTGGCGTTTAAGTGGTGGTGTGCGTTACGAGGACTTCCGTCAAGTTGCTCTCGCTTTTTCTCGCTCAACATTCGATCCTGCTTTATTGGCAGATAAATTAAGTGCAGATGCGATAAAACAAGCAAGTGTGATGGAAGATGAGTATTTTACTTCATTATCTATGACATATAGTCAGCAGTCGTACCAAGTTCGTTTTGGCTATGGCAGCACGGTTGTTCGTCCTGATTTGCGTGAGCTAAGCCCTGTTCAATTCCAAGATCCGTTGACTGGTTATCGAACGCTTGGTAATCCATTCTTAGAATCTAGTTACTTAGATAACTTTGATGCACGTATCGAATTTTATATGGACAATGGTGATAACTACTCAGTTGGCGCATTCTATAAAGATATAGATAACCCAATCGAAGCATTATTAACCGAAAGTGACGGTCGTTTTACTCTGCAGTTTGACAATGCAGATACAGCTTATGTTTACGGTATAGAAGCTGAATGGTTAACTGAGTTGCATAGTGATTTATTGGGTGGTGCTTTTTTTACTTCTGGTAATTTAACGGTTAGTGATTCAGAAGTTGAAATTGCAGAAGAACAGCGCGCCGACCTAACAAATCTAAAGCGACGTATGACTGGCCACTCAAAGTATGTTGCCAACCTACAATTGAATTACGATTCGCATGATGGCATGCATCAAGCTTCATTTATTTATAACGTATTTGGTGACCGTATTTTAGCTGCGGGTGTTAACAACTTTGATGACGCTTACGAACAACCTTTAAACTCGTTAGACATGGTTTATAGTTACTACCCAACGTTTAATACCACATTAACACTTAAAGTGAAGAATATGTTGGGACAAAACTTTGAAGTAGAACAAAATGATGTGTTAATTCGTTCTCAAGAAACGCCTAGAGAACTGAGTGTCAGCTTTAGTTACGAGTTTTAAGTAAAAGCCCAAGGATAGGATTTATAACAACGCCTAACTACTTATTAGCCCTGTATTTTGTACAGGGCTTTTTTATGTGTATGAAAAATATTTAAGTTACAGTTTATTGACTAGTTTTAGTGTGCTGGCGGTGTTAGCTTAGGGCTGTAAAAATTAAATCTCACGCAATGAATTTTTAATTTTTAATGTATAGGCTCCTTTTATGAATCAAACAGTGGAACAAACAATGAAAAAAGTAGGATTAGTCGGTTGGCGCGGCATGGTGGGCTCGGTGTTACTTGAGCGAATGGAACAACAACATGATTTTGCTCATATCGACACCACCTTTTTCACCACCTCACAAGCAGGTCAGCTTGGCCCTGAGTTAGCAGGTCCAGCTAAACCGCTTTTAGATGCTAGTGATATTTCTGAACTTGCAAAAATGGACATTATTGTTACCTGTCAGGGTGGCGATTATACCAATGCGGTGTACCCAAAATTACGTGAATCGGGTTGGGATGGCTATTGGATAGATGCAGCCTCTGCGCTGCGTATGAGCGACGACAGTATTATCGTACTTGACCCTGTTAACAAAGATGTCATTGAACAAGGGCTTGAGCAAGGCGTTAAAACCTTTGTAGGTGGTAACTGCACGGTTTCACTTATGCTACTAGCACTGGGCGGTTTATTTGAGCAGGACCTAATTGAATGGGTAAGCCCAATGACTTACCAAGCAGCATCGGGCGCCGGTGCACGCAATATGAAAGAACTCATATCTCAAATGGGTGCTATTCATGCAAGTGTCGCGCAGCAATTAGATAATCCAAGTTCAGCTATTTTAGAAATTGATAAAATAGTCAGCGAAAAAATGGCATCTAGTGATTTGCCACAAGACCAATTTGGTGTGCCACTGGCGGGTAGCTTAATCCCATGGATTGATGTGCCTATGCCAAGCGGTCAATCAAAAGAAGAATGGAAAGCGCAAGTAGAAGCCAACAAAATTTTAGGCTCATCTAAACAGCCTGTGCCTATAGATGGTTTATGTGTACGTATTGGTGCAATGCGCTGTCATAGCCAAGCGATGACCATTAAACTACGTGAAGATATTAGTGTAGAAAAAATAGAAGAAATTTTAGCCTCGCACAATGAGTGGGTTAAAGTTATTCCTAATCAGCGCGACATTACCAGTACCGACTTAACTCCAGTTAAAGTAACCGGTACGCTGAGTATTCCTGTTGGCCGTATTCGTAAACTCGCTATGGGGCCAAAATACATTAGCGCCTTTACCGTGGGCGATCAGCTTTTATGGGGTGCTGCGGAGCCACTTCGCCGGATGTTACGAATTATTGTAGACGGTGAGTAATTTTCTAGCTCATCAAGTTAAAGGGTTAGCTAATTGCTAACCTTTTTATTGCCTCTTCGAAACATTCTCATATTATTTCTTGCTCAACCCCTTTAGCCACACTATATTCTTAAGAGTGTTTTTAGAGGTTAACTTCATGAATATATCAAAAAAATTAAAGCTCTCCTTTGCATCTGCAATTGCCTTGCCGTTATTAATTATAGCTGCTTTAGTTATTTCCCAAACCAGAGAGCAAGCACTTGATAATTTTTCTCAGTTAAGTGAACGTGAAGCCCGCCAAGTTGATAATGCAATTACTATGTTTTTTTCTGAAATTGCTAAAAACGTGGACTACTTAGCCTCCCACCAAACGATTAAAAATGCCCGTGAAAACATAAAAACGCATATGAATGTTGGCACTAAGGTAATGCTTGATCACCCTAACCAAAGTCCGACGGAGCAAGCTGCTTACAGTTTATTTAATCATTTTGGTGAGACTCACCCTGGGCTTGCTTATATTTACATGGGGAATGAACAAGGTGGTTATATTCAATGGCCAATGGGAAACGTAAACGCCAATTATGATCCTCGTCAGCGCCCATGGTACAAAACAGCTAAACAAGCGAACGGTAAAACAACCCGTACTAATGCGTATTACTGGGCTGCTGATGATTTAGTGATTGTGTCCACGGTTAAAGCTATTATTGATAACGGTGAATTAATTGGTGCTCAAGGGATGGATGTTTCATTGGGCGGGCTTACCGATATTATTGCCGATATTAAATTAGGCGAAACAGGTTACTTAATGTTGATTGAAGACAGTGGCAGTGTGCTGGTGGATGTGAAACACCCAGATTACCGATTCAAAAACCTAGCAGATATTGAGGGGGCTAAATACGCCGATTTAGCTAAAAATAGCAAAGGCCTGTTTGATGTAGATATTGATGGAAAACAGTATATGGCCAATATTTATACGTCTCCCATTTTAGGTTGGAAGTTTATTGGGGTGGTAGAAAAGTCTGAGGTAATGAGTGCGGCCAATGCGATGGCGTACACCATTTTAATTATTAGCGCGATATTAATTGCCGTATTTGTTGCGATAGCGAGTTATATTTCTAAACTTATTTCAGCTCCAATTGTTGAGGTGAGCGATGGTTTAACTGAAATATCGCAAGGCGGCGGTGATTTAACCCAGCGCTTAACAATAAAAACCAAAGATGAAACCGCTAAACTGGCCACCAGCTTTAACTTATTTTTAAATTTGATCAGTGAGCTGGTGAATCAAATTAATGAATGCGCACAAAATGTTAGTAAAACCTCATCGCAAACATCATCACAAGCAGCTCAACTAACAAGCTCTACTAGCCAACAACAACAAGCTTTAGAAATGGCGGCAACGGCTATTAATGAAATGGCTGCCACTGCTAATGAAGTGTCGAGTAGTTGTGCGAATGCGGCCGATTTGGCGGTTCAAACACAACAAGCATCAGATTTAGGGCAATCGGTTATTACACAAACCGTAGAAAGTGTGGTGCAGCTCTGTGATGTAATAAATAATGCCTCAGCAGACATTACTCAACTTGATACTGAAAGTGAAAATATTATGTCGATTTTGAGCGTTATTCGTGGCATTTCAGAGCAAACCAATTTATTAGCATTGAATGCTGCAATTGAAGCTGCGCGAGCTGGTGAGCATGGGCGTGGTTTTGCAGTGGTTGCTGATGAAGTTCGTGCGTTATCGCAGCGTACTGCAGAGTCGACCGAAGAAGTAGCATCGCAGCTTGATAAGTTACGCACGATGTCTTCTAAAGTCTCTAAAGACATGGAACGCAGCATAGAAACCACCAATAAAACTGTAGAACTTGCGCATTCTGCGCAACAACAGTTTAGTGAGATCACGGCATCTATTGTTAATATTAGTGATTTAAATACGCAAATAGCCACCGCTGCTGAAGAGCAGCAACACGTCGCTGAAGACATCAATCGAAATGTGACAGAAATTAAAAATTCGGCTGATGAGGTGAGTGATATTGCTGTTAGCACCAGTGAGAATGGCAATGAAATGAGTCGTCTTTCATCGATATTAACTGATTTAGTAGGTAAGTTTAAAGTATAAACAATAGGGCAAGTGCATACTTGCCCTATTTAATCTGCTACTTATTTTTGAGTAATTGTTTTAACTCTGCCAGTTGTGCTTTCAATTCGTTTACTTGGCCTTGGGTTGCGGGCAGTGAGTCTGTATCGGCTTGCTCTTCTCGGGCATTGCGATGCTCCTCACTCATTACTTCTAAAATAGCCCCCACCATCATATTTAAGAATACAAATGCAGTTAAAAAGATAAAGGTTAAGTAAAAAATCCAACTTAATTTGTATACCGCCATGGTTTCGTACATCACGTATGTTTTATATGCGTTGTTTTTTGTTGACGTAACAGTGGGGTCATTTCTAATCTCTTTTATTTTCTATACTCAAACACAAAAGATTACCAAACCTGCCTTGTCAACTTTACTTTTTGTTGACGAGTCATCTAATAGTGATGAAAACCAAATACCCATGAAGGTATTTTGTTGACAAAATATCAGTCTTAATACTTCTGAACGCTTGTATCAAATAACCAACCTTTAAACAAAAAACTAAGTTAGTTTAATATTGAGGATAACTTCACTCTTTCAATGAAAACATCACTTTCTCCAGATTGAATAATAATACTTGCTAGTATTTGAGCGGTATAAAATGAATATCCATCTTCACCATGAACTGAAAGGTGATAACACGAACCAGATTCTTGAGGCCAAATCCAATACTTCCCACAATCAGATAAAGCGGGAGGCTTATTATTACCAGAGCTAAGTCGCCACGAGTCGGCGTCTAGGTAGCCACCGCGCCAACTTGCAAAGATTTTAAAAAACACATCGCCTTCATTAGTAAATTTTAAAATTACCCAGCCGTGAGGTTTGTGAATCATAAATACACCAATTTTTCTAAAATACTTCAGAGCTAAGCTGGTTGAGTTTTGTCATTGATTGCTCTGAAATGATCAGTTGATCGAAGCCGTCAATTTCAAGCTCTTTGTGGTTAAACTTACCAAATATCCCCATGATCTTATCGGTTGATATGGCTATTTCACTTGGTAGAAGATCTGTAAAAGAGGTTGGGCTTTCCTCGGTATGCATTAATGTATCTCCAATACTTATAATTGCTTTAGCTGCTTCTATATCAGTAGAGATTTCATCATCAATATCTATATCATCATCTAAGGCATGATGAGCCTCGGTAGTTATCTCTTCATCCATCTGAGCGAATTTTACTTTTGCTAACCCATCAGGGATGTCCTGGGCTACTCGATAAGCATACTCAATAAGCTTTGGTTCGGCTGGCATAAACAAAAATGCCTGTTGGTTAGGTGCATTGGTAATGCGTAGCAAGCGTCCCATTACTTGTCGGTAATTCATTTCTGTTTTTACGTTAGACAAATAGCAGCATACCTGAAGGCGCGGTATGTTCGTGCCTTCTGAGATCATTCCAACACTGATGATCCATTTATCTTGGCTAAACCTGAAAGATCGAATGAGATCATTTGCATTACCTTCATCGCTAGTAACAACAAGTGCGCTTTCTCCAATAGTCTGCTTTAAAATTAGCTGTATCTGCCATGCATGAGCAATGGAGGAGGCAACGATTAACCCACCTGCTTCTTTATTTATGGCTCGAAGCTCATTTAGCCTATGACTAGAGTGAATTAGTAGTTGCTCTATCACGCTCGTGTTTGTCACAATCTCAGAATATGGAATAATTGATTGTGATAGCAGGTCAATAAAGCTAGTGAAGTGACTCGTTTCATCACCCTCAACAACAGTAATCTGGTCATTATCTAATGCGACTACTTGTGGTATTCGGCATACATTGTCAGCAATCGCTTGTTTTAAGCCATATACGTAATCACATTGTATTTGCTCTGACTCATTACAGTATTCCGCAAGTGCGATTGGTAGCGCATCAGATCGCCACGGGGTGCCAGTTAATGCGATTGTGAAAGCCGCTTTTTCTTTAATAGTTGTTATTATCGGCTTACCCCAAGCGTTAGCATCTTTTATATTTGAACCAGCACAGTGGTGGATCTCATCAAAGATCACAAACACGCGATATTTTTCAAATAAGCGCCAGACCTTATTGTCTAGTGTGCCCAATGCCTGATAAGTAAATGAATTGCCTAACGCGCCAATGGTGCCGTCAAAATGTGCGTCGAATTTTTCACCTAACGCTTCACTAAAGTCATGCGCGACGATTGATGAAGGAGAAAAGCAAAGTACAAGATCAATGTCACCTTGGTCATACATCAATTTAGCTAATACAGAGGCCATCACTGTTTTGCCAGCACCAGGTGTAGCAAGTGCTAAAAAGTGCTTCTTTGACTTATATTTAGAAATTGCAGAGTGAATGCATTCTGACTGCCAATTCCTTAGTTTCATTTATTACTTCTCTTTTGTTGATTTAATAAGTTCGTTCAACACTGAAATCTTTCCTTTTAAGATATGGTTGTTTTCCTGAACTGCCATGTAGCGTTGCTTTAATGCGACATATCTTTCAGGGTAAATATCTTTAAGCGCAATATATTCATTAACAGCACCTAAACCTTCAAGAAGCTCAGAATTATACTGATTCAAGCGGTTAGCTAACGTTTTAAAATAGTTTGACTCATCAGCATCGCTTAAATTTATAATCTCTTTAGACCTAATTAAATCTTTTAGATAATAATGATTAAATTGTTCAGTTTTTATATAACGAGTAACCCCTTTCTTAGCTGATGTTCTCTTTTTCAACCAACCTTTTTTAACTAATTTTAAAAGCTCTTCATATACAAAACGTCGCACAGAAGCAGGATCTAACCCCTCATCCCTTTTGATAGAAAGATAAGCAGTTCTAATCTCGACAGCCGAGAAATGATCTATGTTTTTTAAAACTAAAATCTGATTAAAGGTTGAGCTATCCATTATTTAATCCAATTCAAGCACCTAAATTTAGAGTATACACCACTCAATGAGGAGTATACACAACATAGTGTGGAGTATACGCTATACATTTACAGTTAACAACGTGGGAACATATATCCTTTTACTTGAAGGAAACCACAAGTGAGTGACGAAAATTTTGATAATGATTTAGCTATTCAATTTGGAAGAAATTTAAGAGCAGCCAGAGCTAAAATAGGTATGAAACAAGAAGACCTTTGCGGTAAAGCTAATCTCGATAGAAGTTACTTAAGTAAAATAGAAAGCGGCTCTTATAAAATCACACTTGCTAAAGTCTATGCGTTAGCCGCTGCACTTGAATGCCCACTCTCAGAAATACTTCCAGAAGTTAATGGCGTAAAAATTAAATAACTTTTATGCAGTGACTAAAATTCATATTTCAATGTTGTCCTCACGCTTTGAGTTTTGATACTACCTAAAATGAACCACTAATCATCATTATTCATTATTCATTATTCACTATTCACTCAATCAGAAATGCATAGTCCGGCTAATTGAACCATCAGATCTTCCGTATCTGTAACAGCGAAACGTTTTAGTTGGAACCCTCAAACCAAAGTAGTTGGAACACTGATTGAAAATTAAAAAAAGACAATTATTTTACCTTTCTAGATCATCAAGAAAAAATTCAATTACAGGTATTTACTTGTTAAACGTAAGTAAGAAACTGTGACTAACAGCAATGCCTAAATAAGGAATTGCCTTTTGTCTGCGTATGTCCGAGTGTTATTCAGTTTTTTTTTAACAGCCAAATAAGGTTTCGTACTTTTAATCCTTTGTTTAATCGGCCATTTTGGGATGTGTTCAATGGGATACGCAGAGGGGAACTCATAAAACTCAATTTAGACAATGTTGACTTTCAGAACGAGCTAATTCGAGTACATGGCAAAGGGAAGCGAGAAAGGCTAATACCCATCAGTAAACGGGCATTGGAGTGGCTAGTTCTATAATTGGCAAGATTAGGCCAATGTTCGCCTTTATTGGCTCTGGTAACTCGTTGTTTCTTGCCAACAATGGTAAACGTTATAAACTAGGCAAACTTTCTGATATGGCATCTCAATACGTCAAGTTAGCTGGCATCGAACGCCCTAGAGCTTGTCACCTGTATCGACACTCAACAGTAACCGAGATGCTTGAAAATGATGCAGACCTAAGACATGTCCAAGAATTACTTGGACACGCCGACATATCCACCACCCAAATATATACCCATGTTAGCAGAGCAAAATTGAGTGCGGTGTATTTTGATATCCACCCATCTGCACAAAGCGATAGTGGCTTATTTGATTAATTACTGTAGAGAAACTATGGCCTTATACCCTAAATTCCTTGTATAGGTTTTCTGGGACGAAGTATAAACTGCCCTTAGTTCTTGTTATTGCTACATATAGTTTATTCTTCGTTTGCTGTGGTAGTTCTGGTAAAGCACCTTCCCGAAACCTTTTTAAAGTGGTCGGGTTTAAAACAACGCATACATCGTTGTAACAATCTTGTCCCTTTGTTGCACCCCAATTATTAGTCACGCCAGGGTAGCGATTGCTCGACTGATAAAATAACTTAATTGTATCGTTGCAATTAAATATATGATTTGCTTTATCTTTGCACTCAACGAACTCTATAGGTGTATTGTCGGTTCGATTTGACCCAATAACTATACCCACATCGTTCGAAACAAATTGGCATACGGTAGGGCTACACCTGAAGCTATTAGATAACAGCTCTTCATCAACCACTAGACCAGCAGCTTCGAACTTACCCTTATATTTTTGATAGTCTTTGTGCAAATTAGCATTAACATTACCATCTCTGCTTGTGTCAAAAGTATGTTGGAAATAGTCCCCGACCATTAGAATATCTGTTCTTGCAGAGGCAAGTGAACAAAGAAGGTTAAAATCATGACCACCAAAATCTTGAACTTCGTCAATGCATACAAGGTCAAAATACTTTTCGAGCCGCTCGATAACTTCTTCTATAACCCCATGAAACTCAAGATATTTGGCTATTCTGTTGTGATACAACCTTTTGTGTCTATCAATATAAAATTTAGGATTAGTTCTTGCTAGTCGGAGAGTGAAGGCCGGAGGTACATCCCAGTTTATTCCTTTTGCCTTATTCTCTAAACCTAGTATAGGTTTTACACAAAACTTATAGAGAAAAGTGAAATAGGAGTAAATCTTCACCCCTGATGGTATTTTACCGAACTTTTTAATAACCCTGTTTTTTAAGTTGGCTAAGTTATTGTCAGTATATGTGATGAGCAATACTCTAGAGTCAATTTCTATACTGTTTATGATATGACTGGTTTTGCCAGAACCTGCAACTGCAAATATTACTCTCTTATCCATTGCAGAGCCTCTGTAATATATTCAGGTGACTGGATTTGTTCAGACTTTTTATCTAGTAGTTCGTATGCGCAGTCAGCCTTGTTTTTTAGCATATAATCCTGAACTGATAGTGTTCTCCTGCCTGGTGCGAATAACTCTTCGCAAACAGCAGTGTTTAACTCATAGAAGCAAATTTCAAATGTGGAATTACTATTATTTGTGTCAAAGAAGATCTTAATGTTGTCAGCAGTGTAATCTGCATAATTCTCAATGCAATTAACTTGTGCGTCCCCATCGTTATCCCTGATCACAGCAGTTTTAATATTCAGTAGCATGGCTAAATCTAAATAGCGTTTAAAACTAGTGCCACCAACAGATATGACATGCACGTCATCTGCTTCCAATGAAGAGCCTGTTACAATGCTATAAATTGCATCAATCAAAATATACTCGGCATCACCTTCAACAAGTATAACTTTGGACGACAATATGAATTCTAATATGTTGTTGTCAGGTGCTTTCATAAAAAATTTAGCCGTATCAGCAGGTAAATCTTTTAACAGGACAGGTCTTTGTGATGTGCTATTAAGTAGAATCGATTTTCGAAGGTCTAGCCTTGAAGTAATTAGATTGCTATGGGTTGCGATGAATATTTGTTTTGCTTGTGATTCTGCTATTCTGGTCACTAACTTTTTCATATTGGTGTGGCTAAGGTGGTTCTCTGGCTCTTCAAGTAGCAGAGTATCAATGTCTAGCTCAACCCCGTAGCGTTTTAGTGCGAACTCAGTCTTAATAAAACATTGACGACCCTTACCCCTATTTTCTAATGGGACATCATCTTCCGTAATTATGACGTCTGTTTCTAGATTTGCTCGTGAGTTAGAGCGGATAGCAAACTGATAATCATTTAATTGGTCATTTATACCTTTAAGATGTTCATCCTTAAAGTCTGATTTTTGCTGCCGATATAGGTTTCTTAAGTTGATTCGTTCAGGGTGTTCTAAGACCGATTCGTATACTGTTTTTATATACTCTCTTGTAGCATATTCACTATTTATTTGTGAGCTATCTAATGATAAGTGTTTGATAAATTTACGGTAGCCAGTATAAGACTCACCTGCGAATGTAGTGAATTTAACTGAATAATATTCGTAAGGAAAATTATCTGAATCCTGAGCCAGCACTTGTTGCATTTCAGCAAGTAAATCTTCATTTGGCTCACAGATTAGTCGAAGGCCATCAGATGCTGTTCCATCAGAGTTATTTTTCCCGTGAATGTCTGGGTTATGTTGTTCGGACAGGTAAAGTTCGACTATAACGACAGGAAGATTAGCAACGCTTTTATCCCCAGCTAGAAACTGATTGGTAATGTTCTTATTGAAAATACTCTCTAGCCCAATTACGTCTACTTTATTTCTACTCCCACTAATAACCAACTCGATAGCTGTCAGCAGCGTACTTTTCCCTGCTTCATTATCACCAATGAGAACGTTTAAATCTTCAGTAAACTCAACTTCAAACTCACGAAACCTTTTAAAATTGAATAGTTTTATCTTCTGTATACTTTTCACAAACCAACTCCCTGTAAGCTTAATGTCTAAACGTACTTTATCATTGTTATTAATAACCAGATAGTTAAAGCTAGGCTTGTTGGATCGTATATGTAACTAATGTATATGCAGGCACGAAACTATGATCCAGTTGGATTTACTAATGTACATAACTTTAATAGATATGCATACGCTAATAATCCGTATAAATACATAGACCCCGATGGTAGAGAAGTACGAGCTGTATCCAACAATGCAACTGGTAAATTGGGTATGAGGGATAGGGATACCAAAGAAAGAATTGTTATAAATGCTGAGTCAGGTGGCAAACCTTTTGGTGCGCCAATAGAGCCTGGTATATATGATATTTTCATACACCAAGAGATGGTTTTATAGGCTTGAGCCTCGTGATGCAACTTATGGCGATGACACTCATGATGCAACTGGTAGAGACTTATTCAGGTTGCATAAACAAGGATGTACAATAGGGTGTATTGCGGCTGAAAGTGAAGAGGGCAGGTCTAGTGTTGAAAGTAAGTTAGAACAAACACAAACTTCTGAAGTTACTGTTGATAGTGAATCAAGAAATCCTTTCTCCGATAAAACAGAATCGTCAACAAGGTTTGGGCAATTAAAAGTTGTTAATGTGTCTGGCCGTATAGAATCCAAAAAGCTCAAAGAACAGGATAATAGATAAAAAATGCAAAAGCTTATTTTACTAGTGGTTTTTATCGGTACGATATGTTCTGTGGGTTACTTTTCATTAGAATCTATAGACATGTCCGAGATGCTATAAAAAAATTGAGAGTATGGTCAGCTATTATTTCTTCAGATTAGCACTATTAGAAGTGTTGTTTCCTTGATATTAGTTACTTTAAGCGCTGGTTATTTTCTTAAATCGAAATTAAAAAAGGCTCTGATGGGAATAAACTTGGCCCTTCTATTTGCATGGGGATTATTGCTAAGCTTTCAAATTATCGGGGTTATAAATTAATCGCTTATTTGAAGCTGAAGCCTCGCTAATGCGGGGCTTATTATGCTTCGATCTCAAGGTAAACAATAATTTTTTCTTTAGATACGGACGGACTCATAGTGGGCAGATATGCTGTTGGAAAACTTAAATAAGGAAACATAAAAATGACATTACCAAAAAACACCCCGACAGATTTTTGCAAAGCTTTTATTCAACGAGAGCTGAAAAGTTATCAAGGTGAACAACCTATTTGGATGAGTTACTGGCCTATCTTGGAGCGAATGATTGAACGTGCAGAAGAGTTAAAAAGTCCATTTAGCGAGTTAATTGATAGATTTGGTTACGCTGATAAATTTGAAGGTTATCCTCCTGAGAATTCTTACATCTGGTTAATACTTGAGCATATTTGGTTTAGTGCAGATTTCAATAAAAATGATGTTATGAAAGCTCGAAGTGAATTTAAGGAGCTAAATGAGCTTGGGGAAGATATTGTTGAATTAGCATCTGAGCTAGCATCTAAGCTCCGTAAACGAGCAGAACTTTTCGAAACTAGTGGCTTTTCCAAGCCAGAGTATCAGTTTATTGACGGCTTATTTGATATGGCTAGCGAGGGCAATTATTTATATGAATCTCACGTATCAGAAAAACTAAAATCACTGACTTATCAATACGACCTGAAATACTGGCCGAGTTTGGCCGACTTGGTATCAGCTATAGGACAGTTCGAAGAAGCGCAACCTTATCCCACGCATTGTCAATTTCCAGAGCATGTAATTAATGGGCGGCAGTCTGACTTTAAAGACTACGTAATCGCTTTTGACGAAAAGTTTGATGATATAAATGATTTACCAACTAACTTTCGATTTAGTAATGAAGCAATGGCAGATATTATTAACGTTGTCCTCGATTTACCAGACACCAAAATTGCAACAGGTGAAGCAATTAGAGTTATAAGAAATCGCTACAGCAACAAAGCCAGATGAAAAAAGCAAAGAAATATGTTTTTGGAGGTAGTTAAACAATAGCTCTACTGCCTTAACTCCAGAATTGCTGCTCTTAATTGGCAAGTTCATTAATACAGCTTCCCAATTAGGATACTCTTTATGTCCAAAGTGAATGAGTTGCCCTTCAAAGAATTCTTGGCCTCTACGCGCTGGCGTGGTCGTCAATCAATATATTGCCTTTCAGTAAACCTTTGTGACTGCAAATGATTAGGTTGTGGGTCATTTCGTAACCGAATTTATCTTCGACCCAAAGCCTTTTTTCTGTATACGACAAAGGATTTTTCGTTGATGGTGCGGTAAGTATGTAGACTTCAACATTCGTTTTTTTCCTTAGCTGTTCTTCTGCTGCTAAAGCGCCATCCATTGGTTCTAAGCTTCGAAAAAAGCCAGGTACACTTTGCGGGAAAGGATTGTCAGGATTTTTATGTTTGTGCTCTTTGATTTTTGAAGAGTAATCACACAGCACATCGTCCATATCGATGTAAATTGTCAGCATGTCGTTTCCACCGAAATTATTGAAGGCCCCAAATTATGGGCAAACAGTTTACTTGAACGATAGCTTTTTTCGCGTGATTATCATTAGAGAGGTCGAAGTAGGTCTACTTAGCTTGATAACGTGATGCTTTTTTCAATTGCAATATTAACCCTACGGGCAAGAAAGAATGATCGAATATGGAAGCTGAGTTCAATTAGTGATTATTCACAATAGTGAAAAATAGCACTATTAATAACAAATATCCGACACAATAATGAAAAAAAGCAATATTATGTTGAAGCAGTAAAATTAAAGCTCCCTATGTTTATCCGCAAAAAATACGCCTGTGCAATGCGATACAGGTTTATTTTCACCTCTTTTTACCTAGATAACAAACAACTATAAAGTTTTTTCCTTTAATATCAATTCGTTATACGTCCCACTTTTACGCTCAGAACAGCCCAGCATCAAGGGTTGTTCCAGTCTCATTATCCGCTTGGTTCAGATGAAAATTATTGGTGGTTCGAATAAAAATGCGCAATTGTTCAGGTAGACCGGAATATGCAACAAAAATCCTTAGAAATTAATATCAAACTAAATAAATTAATAGTTAAAGCTTAATCCATAAGAAATTCAGCCCTTTTCAAAAACAGCAAATAATTGCACCATCGAAAAGATGCAAAATAAGTATTGACTAAATAATCATCTGTCGCTATCTTTAATGCATCATTTATATGGTGCAATTAACAGTGAATAAAACATTATCTGATATTGCGATTGTCAAAGCTGGCCACCCTTTTAGGGGAAAGATACCTGAAGATAAGGAAGGTAACGCTCATGCGGTGCAGATCAGGGATATTGATAACGATGGAATCATACAGTGGCATCAACTCATTCGCACAAATATTACAGGGCGTAAAACACCTGATTGGTTACAAAAAGGCGATGTGCTGTTTGCGGCTCGTGGTGGTCGTAACTTAGCAGGTTGTGTTGGCGAGATTGATAAACCAACGGTTTGTGCCCCACATTATTTTTTAATTCAAGTAACCGATAAATCAGTGTTACCTGAATTTGTAGCTTGGCAGCTAAACCAAGATGGTGCCCAGCGGTACTTTGCAAACTCTGCTGAGGGAAGCGCACAAACGAGCATTAGACGAGCTGTATTAGAAGCAACTTCGCTTGTTATTCCAACTCTCGAAAAGCAGCAAGCTATCGTCGAGTTTGATAACAAAGTTAAACAGGAAAAACGCATTCTAAGTGCTCTAATTGAGAACAGAGCAAAACAAATGCAAGGCATCGCTAAAGAAATATTAGGCTCTGAAAATCAGGGCTAAAAAGAATTTAAATTAAGGACTCAAAAGATGGTAACAACACAAATTAACCAAGACGCTATTAATAAGGCGGTATGGAATGCCTGCGATACCTTTAGAGGAACAGTAGACCCTTCTATATATAAAGATTTTATCTTAACCATGTTGTTCTTAAAGTACATCTCTGATGTATACCAAGATGAATACGACAAGCTTGTAGAGCAATATGGAGACAACCCTGAACTAATTCACGCAATGATGGCAAAGCAACGCTTTGTATTACCTACAGGTGCTAGTTTTTGGGATCTATACGAGAAACGTCATGAAGCAGGTAACGGCCAACGTATTGACCAAGCACTACATGCCATAGAAGAAGCGAACGGTACTAAACTGAAAAACGTGTTCCAAGATATCAGTTTTAATACTGACAAGCTAGGTCAAGAGAAGCAAAAGAACGATATTCTTCGTCATATTTTAGAGGACTTTGGTAAAGACATTCTTAACTTACGCCCAAGTCGCGTTGGCTCGTTAGACATCATTGGTAATGCCTACGAATACCTTATTAAGCACTTTGCCGCAAGTAGCGGTAAGTCAGCAGGTGAATTTTATACGCCACCGGAAGTTTCAGATTTGCTTGCCACCATTTTAGAACCAGCAGAAGGCGACCAAATATGTGATCCTGCATGTGGATCAGGCTCACTATTAATGAAATGTGGCGCTATGGTGCGCAAGAATTCAGGTTCTAAAAAGTATGCTTTATTCGGGCAAGAGGCGATTGGCTCTACCTGGGCACTTGCTAAAATGAATATGTTCCTACACGGCGAAGACAACCACCGTATTGAATGGGGCGATACCATTCGCCACCCTATGCTTCTAGATAAAGAAGGTACAGGTTTACTTCACTTCGACATTGTTACTGCAAACCCTCCATTCTCACTCGATAAATGGGGTTTTGAAGGTGCAGCTAATGACGAGTTTGGCCGTTTTCGCCGCGGTGTGCCGCCTAAAACCAAAGGGGACTACGCGTTTATCAGCCATATGATTGAAACTCTTAAACCAGAGTCAGGGCGCATGGGGGTGGTAGTGCCTCATGGTGTACTTTTCCGAGCATCATCTGAAGGCAAAATCCGTACACAGCTTATTGAAGAAAACTTACTCGATGCTGTAATTGGCTTACCGGAAAAACTCTTCTTCGGTACAGGTATTCCAGCAGCCATTCTTATTTTCAAGAAAAACAAAACTGATAAAAACGTCATGTTTATTGATGCCAGCCGAGAATTTAAATCAGGAAAAAACCAAAACCAGTTAACCTCTGAGAACATTCAAAAAATTATCTACACTTATAAAATTCGCGAAACTGTTGATAAATATGCATACCTGGCAAGTTTAAATGAGATAAAAGAAAACGACTTTAACCTTAATATTCCTCGCTATGTAGATACCTTTGAAGAAGAAGCTGAGATTGATTTAGTGGCGGTTCGCACTGAACGCGTTGAGCTTCAGACTGAATTAAAGTCTTTAGAAGTAAAGATGGAAAACTACTTAAAGGAGTTGGGTTATGGTGCCTAATGGCTGGAAATTGACTTCTTTAGGGGAAGTATGTTCAGGTAATCTACAGACAGGCCCCTTTGGAAGTCAGTTACATGCACATGAATACACTGAAGAGGGCATACCTGTTTTAATGCCGAAGGACTTGATTAGTCAAAGAGCTGATTACAAGTCGGCTGCGAAAATACCTGCTAATAGAGCTGCTGATTTATCAAAGCACTTTTTAAAGAGCGGAGATATTTTATTTAGCCGTCGTGGTGATGTCAGTCGATTTGCGCTGATTGAAGAAGGTGATGAAGTTGGAATATGTGGAACAGGGTGCTTAAAAGCAACACCAAACTCAGAGCATTCATCCTTATTCTTGTCCTACTTCTTACAAAAGAATGCGGTAAAACGGTGGCTTGAACAGAACGCTGTTGGACAAACTATGCCCAACATGAACACCGCAATTCTATCTGAGTTACCGCTGATGACAGCTTCTTCCAAAGAAGAAGAAGATAAAATCGCCAAAATTATATCAGTTTGGGATAAAGCTATTGGCACCACTGAGCGCCTAATTGAGAACAGCAAGCAGCAGAAAAAAGCACTAATGCAACAGCTGCTCACAGGTAAAAAGCGACTATTTGATGATTCGGGTAAACCGTTTGAGGGAGAGTGGGAAGAAGTTAAGTTAAGTCAACTTGTAAAAGTTATCGGTGGTAATGCTTTTAAAAGTGAAGAGTTTAAACAAGAGGGTATTCCACTTGTTAAAATTTCAAATATAAAACCTGATTATTCAATTTGCTTAGATTCAGCCGTGTTTATTTTAGAAAATGATAAATTTGAAAAGTTCAAGGTTAAGAAAGGGCATATTTTAATTGCGATGTCTGGAGCAACTACAGGAAAGGTAGGCTGCTATCAATCACATGACTTTGCTTACTTAAATCAACGCGTTGGTCGTTTTGATGTCAAAAAAAACCGAACTACCAATCGGTATTTATTTCAACTGCTTAAATTACCCAAAGTGCAGCATGAAATATTAATTGATGCTGTTGGTGGAGCACAGCCCAACATCAGTAATAAAGATATTGAAAGAATTAAAATTTATGTACCAGCAGTTGACGAGCAGAAAAAAATTGCCTCTGTTCTTAGCAATGCAGACCAAGAAATTGAAATACTACATCAACAACTTGCTGACTTAAAACAAGAGAAAAAAGCGTTAATGCAGCAGTTATTAACTGGCAAGCGTAGAGTATCATTATAGGGAATCATAATTATGGATGAACTTAGAGAAAAACTGTTAAAAGCTAATATGGATGGCAACTTTTTTGAGTTCATCCAAGACATTTACTATCAAGACCGAAAAGGTGAAAAGCTTCTACCTAGCATTTTGGCTGAATTGCATAATACAGGGAAATTAAACCTTGTAGAGTTATTTCATAGCTTTAAAAATACCCCTGAAAATCATGACTTCTTTTCAGTAAGGCGAGTTTTCGAAGAAGTTTTACCTAATATAAATGCTCCGGTAAATGACGTAGCTGAATGTGTGAAACATCTTACGCTAGAAGCTGGCCAAGATATGGCTGCTTACATGCTTTTGTCGCCATTTAAAGAGTTTTGTAAAAAAAACATTGGTAGAGCCAATGCTCTTTTGGATATTGCTTTAACCAATAGTGATGAAGACTTTGACCATTTAACTACTGCTATTGAAGCTGGTGCAAGTAATGATGAGGTTACTTATGTAAATCAAGCTATTGAACTGCTTACTCATGAAAATGAGTTAATTAAACAAAGAGCCATTTTTGCATTAGGTAGAATTAACTTCCAAGACAAGACGCTCTTGGAACCAGTTGCAATAGCTATCACTAAATCATCAATGTCTTCACCAATTGATGTGATTTTGGCGACATCAATGCGAGCGATGTTTACCGTTGTTTCTCAGTCTGATGATTTAGAATGCTTGTTCTTAGATTTTTTAAACACGCATTCAGATCGATTAGATGATCGTTATATTCATGCTGCCTCAGAAATATTATTTTATGATGAAAAAAAGGTAAGTAGTAATGTTGAACCTAAGTTGTTGAATATTTGCTGTCATACCAAGCCAGAGAATAAAGGCACTATCAATAATATTGATTTTGCTTTGGAGCGAATATTAAAAAACAATCGATTCAATGATTGTGTGCTTTTTTTAGAGCATTTTTTCGAATTAAGCGAGTACAAATTATCAGTAAAGTATTTTAATAGTTTTGTTCGGGAACTACATAACCACCGAGATACATACCTATCCGCATTACTTACAAGATGGTTGTTATCAAAAAGAATTCAGCTAGGGAAATACGCTTATGACCTTCTTCGGGATTTAGATAAAGGCATGTCTATTGGCTTTGATCGTGCCATCGTGACCAAAGAAAGCAAAGGCGTACACCTTTTCTTAGCGAGAAAAGCTTGTGGATGGTTCTTCAATCAGCCTAAAACAGCAATTAGCTTAATTGAGTCGTTAGTTTTTGATGCTCCTGATGATGAATTAGCAGATATTCAGCAACTCATTTTTCATCCTCTCTGTGTGAGTTACCCAGGAAGTATTCGAGATCATTTGGAAGCATTGAATGAGTCAAAAGAAGACAGGGTTAAACAGGTTGCAACGGATGTGCTATCTGAATACGAAGAATACCAAGTATCAGTAAAAGCGGCTTTTAAAATAAACGAATTAAGCCCTAGCGAGCAGGATAGGCATACATATTGGCGGCATCACAATAAGTTAATGAATGAATCGATGAAACAGGCTAGAAAAAAGTCGGTCCTTACCTCTTTGTTAGGTGGAAATGAGTCAGTATTGCTCTATGGAAACAAGTCGATTCACTATGTACACCATGGCGAGCAAAAGACCCGTCAGGAAATTCCTCTTAATGAAATCAGTACATCATTTGAGTTTGCCTCAATGCACAATCTTGACCCTCACGGTTTAGAAAATATGATCTGGCAGTTTAAAGCGGAGGGCTGTACCTCATGAAGTTAGTGATAAGACAATATTTAGCCTCTTTGAAAGAACGAGGCGAGTTGGATGCTTTATTACCTGATTTACTATCACAAATGGGCTTAGAAGTTTTTTTGAAACCAGGTGTTGGCAGCAGACAATATGGTGTGGATGTTGGTGCTTTTGGTAAGTTGTCTAGTGAATCAGAAAGTAAGGTATATTTATTTTCGGTAAAGTCTGGCGATCTAGACCGTAGGGATTGGGATAGTACAAATCCACAAGATTTACGCCCGTCCATTAATGAAATTATTGATGTATTCATTCCGACCCGTATTCCAGCAGAGTACAATGAAAGCCCTGTTGAAATTTGTTTATGTTTTGGTGGTGAAGTTAAAGAAGAAGTAAGATCTAACGTAAGTATGTTTTTAGGAAAATTAAAAGCAGATGATTTAAGTTTTTCTGAATGGAATGGTGACAGGCTTGCTGATTTAGTCGAGCAACATATGCTTCGTGAGGAACTGTTACCTAAGAACTGTCGCAGTTTACTTCGCAAGTCATTGGCGATGATTGACGAGCCAGAAGTGTCTTTCAAACACTTTAGCCAGCTTGCCATTAGTCTCACTTGTACTGATGATAAAAAGCCAAAAGATATTTTAACGGGTATTCGCCAATTATATTTATGCCTTTGGATATTATACTCATGGTGCAGAGATGAGGATAACCTAGAGAGCGCATTTCTATCAGCAGAATTTACGATGCTAAATGCCTGGGAAGCAGCAAAGTTTGCGTTTGGCAAAAAAAACAAGGTAGCAGTTTCAACAATGACAACTTTGGATTCAATTCTTAAGTTAAATTTACAAGTATCAAATCAGTACATTGAAGAAAAAATAATACCTCATTGCAATAACTTGTATGCTTTATCACATGCAGTAAATCCGTCTTGTTCAACAGATGTAAACTTAAAGTTGTTCGATGTGCTAGGTAGGTTAGCCCTAACAGGTTGTTGGTCATACTGGTATTTAAGCCAAGTTAGTAATGAAAATGTAGAAGCTGAAAGATTTTTTTCAGAAGCAGTAACTAAATATCAAGATAGCATTAAGCAGTTAATCGTAAACAATCCTATTTTGTTTACACCATACAAAGATGAGCAAGCTATCGATTTAGCATTAGCTATTTGGTTCCTTTCTCTCGATCATAAACATTGGCGTGATATCAACTCTTGGTTAAGCAATATGTCCCGAGAGATATATCAAATGTTTAAGATTGGTGATAAATACCCAACTACAATTCAAAGCTATGCTGAATTAATAGAACACCCCATTGATAAAACCGAAGAGTATAGAAAGAGCGTTACTAAAGGTTCAATCTTATACCCATATATATCTACCTTTTCAGCGATTATGGGGTTTTCAGAGCCATATGAAATAGTTAAAAAAATTAAAGAAGAGTTTTTACCGCACTGTAACTTTCAAGTGTATTTTCTTGATGACTCTTCCGAAGAACACTTTTACCGTTTCGATAAAATGCATGGTGCAACGTTATCTGATGTTTGCGTAACTGAAGAACCAGAAGAGTTGATTAAACAGTTGGTTAATGAGTGCGACCAATCAAATAAGGTTTATGATATGTCTGCTTTTCAATTCTCTTTTTGGCCGATTATCTTAACTGGATGCAGACATTACAGGTTGCCAGTACCAATGCACTTTATTATCGATATTTATAAGCAAAGAACAGCAGGTCAAACTGAACTAGAAGGTGAAATTAATGAATGACTACAAGGTAGTTAGAACATTTCATCCCATTGGGCAGGGAGGCTTTTATTCAGAAAAACATGACAATTTTAATGTTGTATATGACTGTGGAGCAATGCCACTAACTAAGTATGCAAAATCAGTTATAGAAACAGCGTTTACAAAAGATGAAGATATAGATGCGCTATTTATATCTCACTTTGATTATGATCACGTTTCTGGAATCGCGACCTTAAGGGACTCTGTTAGAACGATTAAACGAGTATTTTTGCCCCTACTGGACATCAATCATAAAAAAATTTTAATCAATATTAACAGAGCATTATCTCAAAATATTATCACTTTAATCGACAGTCCTGAGTCTTTCTTTGGGAATGCAACAGAAGTAATCTATATTCGCCCAAACGCTAAAGAAAACTCTAATGACAGCATAAGTTTTAATTTTTTTGAGCTACCTAGAGGATTGAAAAAAGACAGAGAAATTGATAGCGGAAGTAGATTAAGTCTGGGTGGAAATTTCAGCTGGATTTTTGTCCCCTATAATCACCAAAACCAAAGTCGCTCTAAAGCATTGGTTAGAGAATTAAAACGCGAAAAATTTGATGTCCAACAACTACAGAGTAATGCTAAATATTCTATTAAAAACATTTCAACTCCAAGTTTAAGAAAAAAATTAAGAAAAATTTATACGCGATTAAATGGTAACGTGAATGAAAATTCAATGCTTGTTTACTCTGGATTAGATAATAGATGCCTCACGAAGGATATTAAAAATCAGGAATACAACTTTACTTGCGATTGCACTCCTGATACCTGTCACCCTAATAATTGTTGTTTTTTTAGTGGTTGCATATACACAGGCGATACTGATTTAAACAAAGTAAACGTCGGTGAGGTTTTTTACGAATATGCACAAGATGTTACAATAGTTCAGATTCCTCACCACGGTTCTAAACATAACTTTGATATCACCTCTTTAGATAAATTTTATCCTTTTCTTATATGTCCTATTTCATATGGCACGTCTAATAACTATGGTCACCCCTCAACGGAAGTAGTCAATGAACTATCTCTTGATGGCTCGAAGCCTGTATTAGTTAACGAACACCCAAAATCCAAATTTGTGCATGAAATTAAGTTTTTCAATAGAGCGAAAATGAAAGCCAAATATACTGTTGAGAGTTTTTCTAATGAGTAACCACATAGCAAATTTCAAAGAAGAGTTTAGCTCAAAAATACCAGCGCTTACACTCCTAAGCAAGCTTGGTTATTCGTTTATACCACCTAATGGTTGTGAGGTCATTAGGGGAAATTCGGTAGCGGGAAAATCAACAAGCCAAGTGATGTTGTTGCCCGTTATACGTGAGTTTTTGGGCAAACAAACATTTCCGTTTGCTGGTAAAGACCATAAGCTCTCAGATGCTGCCATCGATAAAATTATGCATGACCTAAACCCTGCAATGAACGAGGGTTTAAAAGGCGCGAATGAAAAGTTATACAACGCAATGATGTATGGCATTGGGGTAACGGAGTTTATTGATGGTAAAAAAGCATCGCCAACCATTCAGTTGATTGATTGGCAAACACCTTCCAATAACTTTTTTCACTTTACTGAAGAAATGGTGGTGCAAAACAGTGAAGGCACAGGTAACCGCATTCCAGATATTGTTTGCTTTGTTAATGGCTTGCCTTGGGTAGTGATTGAGGCGAAGCGCCCTGACTCTTCAACTGAAGGGAAATCTACTTTAAGCGAAGCGGTCTCTCAACAAATCCGAAACCAGGGCCACAAAGAAATACCACACCTGTTTGCTTACAGCCAATTACTGCTCGCAGTGAATGGACATGAGGGCTTTTACGCGACCTGCGGCACACCTGAAAAGTTTTGGGCGAAATGGAAGGAAGAAGAAATCATTGAAGCCGAGTTTATTCGGTTAAAAAATGCAGGGTTAAGCACCGAGCAGTTGGATGCTATTTTCAACCACCGACCTGCCGCTGCTAAAGATGAGTATTTATCTCTATTGGCGGGTGGCGACCTCGCTGTAACAGATCAAGACAGACTAATTGTTAGTTTATTGAGACCAGATCGCCTTCTTGAGATGGCACGTTTATACACTTTGTTTGATCAAAAAGCTGGCAAAATTGTCGCGCGTTATCAGCAGGTGTTTGGTATTAAAGCACTGATAGAGCGCATTACCAGCTTTGATGAAACAGGCGAACGCCCAGGTGCACGCAACGGCGGTGTAATTTGGCACACCACAGGAAGTGGAAAGTCATTTACTATGGTGTTCTTATCAAAAGCATTGATTTGGTTGCGAGAACTTTCACAATGTCGCGTGATTATTGTCACTGACCGAGTTGACCTTGAAGATCAATTGAGCCGCACTTTTGCCTCCGGTGGTGTACTCAGCGAGCGCGATAAAAAAGATGCAATGGCAACTTCAGGCAAACGCTTAGCAGAGCAAATAGGTAAAGGTAATGAGCGAGTTATCTTCTCAATCATTAATAAGTTTGGTTCAGCGATTAAATATGACGAATGTTATAACGATAGCCCGAATATTTTAGTTTTGGTTGATGAAGGCCACCGAAGCCAAAACGGTGAAAACAACATTCGTATGCTGCAAACATTACCAAAAGCCGCATTTATTGCTTTCACTGGTACGCCGTTGCTAAAAGACGATAAGACTGAAAACAAATTTGGCTCTATTATCCACTCTTATACCATGCAGCAAGCGGTTGAAGATAAAACGGTAACACCGCTGCTTTATGAAGAGCGTATTGCTGACCTTAATGTGAATGACAAAGCTATTGATGCCTGGTTTGACCGCATTACTGAAAAGCTCACAGAAAAACAAAGAACCGATTTAAAGAAGAAGTTTTCTCAGAAAGGTCAGATCTATCAAACAGAGGGTCGAATTGAGCTAATTGCACACGATATTTCTGATCATTTCCAAAATTTTAAGCAGCAAGGTTTAAAAGGCCAGCTAGCATGTGACTCTAAAGGCTCTGCAATTCGCTATAAGGAGCTTTTAGATAAAATAGGTAAAGTAACATCAGTTGTTGCAATGTCTCCTCCTGATACGCGAGAGGGGCACGAGGCAGTTGATCAAGAAAGTAAAGATATTGTTCAAAACTGGTGGAAGAATAATGTTGCCGAAACTTATGGGCAAGATGAAAAAGAATACACCAAGGCAATAATCAAAGACTATGGCCGTGATGATGGCCCTGACATCATGATTGTTGTAGATAAACTGCTAACTGGTTTTGATGAGCCTAAAAATACCGTACTGTATATCGACAAGCCTCTCAAAGAGCACAACTTGATACAGGCTATTGCTCGTGTAAATCGTTTACACAGTAAAAAGCAGTTCGGCTACTTAATTGATTATCGTGGCATTTTGAAAGAGCTTGATATGACGATTGAGAAGTATCAAGAACTTGCTGAGCGTAATCAAAATGGCTTTGATGTTGATGATCTTAAAGGTTTGTATAACCGAATGGATACTGAATATAAAAAGCTACCAGGTTTGTACAACGATCTATGGGCTATTTTTGACGGTGTTGCTAACAAAAAAGATCCTGCTGCTTTATGTCAGGCACTTGCACCTAAGATTGAAGATGTTCAAGGTCAGCTTTTAGATAAAAACCTTAAAAAACGAGATGAGTTTTACGCTGCCTTAACAGCTTTTTCTAACTGTATGAAAGTAGCTTTGCAATCGGCGAGTTTCTTCGATGATAAGAGTTTTGATAACAAACGTGATCACTATAAAGAAACACTAAAAATGTTTGTTAGCTTAAGGAAACAGGTTCGTGAACTTGCTAATGAAACAGTAAACTACGACGAATATGCTGAAGACGTGCGTCAGTTGTTAGATAAACATATTGCAGGCATTGAAGTAAAAGAGCCTGATGGTGCATACCTCGTTGGTAATTTGGGCAAAGATGTGAAACCTGAAGATCTAACTGACGACGAGGCTCGAAATCAAACAGATAAGATCACAGGCCGTATCACTAAAATGATCGAGCAAGACTTAGCTGATGATCCATATGCACAAGAGTATTTCTCAAACTTACTTAAAAAAGCGATAGATGAAACCAAGGCTATGTTTGATGCGCCAGTGAAGCAATACATGCTATTTGCCGACTTTGAGCAAGAAGTTAAAGAGCGCAAGGTTGAAGGGATGCCGAGTGCGTTTACTGATGGTAAGCAGAATAAACATGCCCAAGCTTATTTTGGATTATTTAAACAATTATTAGAAAAAGACGCTCACACAGGCAGTAATATTGATGAAGATAAGCTTGTGAAATATGCCTTCGATATTGACGAAGTAGTTAAGACCGCTGTAGCAGAGTATTCAATTAATCCTAGTGAAATTGAAAACGCCATCAGCGTAAAGCTACTTCCTATGTTATTTGCTGACCTTGGTATTGATAATGCTCAAAGGCTTATTGAAGAAGTGCTGAAGATCACGCGATTAGGACTTTCTCGTAAATAATAATGAAGTTGCTGTTTTAAATGAGTGAAATTAAAAAAACAACACAAGAGCAAAGTGTGTTCATGTACGGTGATGAGGTTATTAACTATGACATCATTCGCCGTACCTTCGAAAAAAATGACGCTAAACCAATGCCGAGGAAAGTCGTCATTAAAGTACACCCAGATCAAAGGGTTGTTGCTACCGTACCACATGATGCAACTCATGAATCTATTCGAGAGGCAATGCTAAAGCGTGCTCGATGGATCTGGGAAAGTATTTGTGAGTTTTCAGCTCAACATGAGTATGTATTGCCACGAAAATACGTTAGCGGGGAAACACAGTTTTACCTTGGCAGACGCTATGTTTTAAAGGTGATTGTTGACGCTGAACAAGTACCAAGTGTGAAGCTTCATAGAGGAAAATTAACCGTCAGCCTCAAAAAAGATTGTGATGATCGGGTGGTTGAAATTAAAGCACTTTTAGATAAGTGGTACATCCACCGAGCCAATGCTATTTTTCATGAAAGGTTACAAGCAATGTTGCCAAAAGCCTCATGGGTAGATGGACTGCCTTCATTTCGTATTATGGCGATGACTAAACAATGGGGAAGCTGCTCAACTAAAGGTAACTTGATGCTAAACCCTCACCTTGTTAAAGCCCCAAAGAAATGCATTGATTACGTTATCCTTCACGAACTCTGTCACATCGCTGAGCACAACCACAGTGACAAGTTCTGGCGCTTGCTAACGCAAGTGATGCCTAATTGGAAAGAAGTTAAGGCTAAGTTAGATGACATGGCGGAGTTGTATTTGAATGAGTAAATCTAGCTAGTAAAACGATTATGAAATGGAGCTAAAAATTGAATTACTTTTTTATTGATACGTGTATTTGGCTAAATTTAGCCAAAGATCGAAATGCAAATTATATTGTTACAGCATTAGAAGATCTTCATGAAAGCGGTGCTGTTCATTTTGTAGTTCCACAACTAGTGAAAGATGAGTTTTTTAGAAATAAAGAGCGCGTCGTTAAAAGTGCTCGTCAACGGCTTGATCATGAATTTAAGCAAGTTAAGAATGTAGTGAAAGAGTATGGTACTGACAACCAAGTAGCAATTTTAACTGAGCTAAATGAGATAAATGCAAAACTTCCAATAATGTCTGATGTGACCGACATAATAGCTAACAGGTTGATTAGTTTTATGGATAAATGTATTCAGTTTGAAATTACGGATGATATCAAACTCAAAGTAGTAGAAAGAGCACTGGAAAAAAAAGCGCCGTTTCATAACTCTAAGAACAACTTCGCTGATGCATTATTGATTGAGTCATTTGGTACTTTTAAAAGAAGTATTCAAAGCAATGATGATGATTTAGAAGATAGTAATTTCTATTTTATTTCAGGAAACTACACTGATTTTAGCGCTACAGATAGACGCCGACCACATGAAGATTTTTCTGATATTTTTGATGACTATTCTTATTACTTTCTAGATCTAGTTTCCGCAGTTAATAAAATCGATGACGCTTTATTGGAGGAATATGAATTTGAGCTAAATTGGGAAGGGGACGAAACTAGATCTCTTTCTGAAATATTGGACTACATGACAGAGTTTGATAGGAAAATCTGGTACAACCGACATTTAAATTTACTAAATAGAATTAGCTCAGGTGAAATAGAAATAGTACCTCCTGATTCAGAAGCTTCAGGTTCTAAAGTCATACACGAAGATGTTTTAGTACGGGCAAAGTCATCTGCTAAATTAGTTGAAAAGGAATATTCAGATCTTATTCCAAAAGATGACTTTGAATGGGGAATGATAAATGGCAAGTTATCGGCATTAAGGTGGGTACTGGGAGACGAATGGGATATGCTGGATACATAATGTGTATTCGCAAAAATTAGCTGTACTTGAACTGACAAGCACTATATCAAAATAGGTAACTGCAAGTTCAAGTCTGAGTTAGCATCGTTTGCGCTTTTACAGATGAGCTACTACGTCTAAAATTTTCTATTTAGCTGTATTAGCTCATACCTATAGCCTGTATTTTTTTGATTAAGAGTCTGGAAAGTTACGTTTAATTATTTGCTTTAATTCGTGAATTTCCTTATGTAAATCTTCAATTGTTGGAATGTTTGAAGCCTCTTGTTTTTCTTGGCGCATTTTAGCATGTTCGTCTTCCATTACATTAACAACAATGCCAATCACCATATTTAAGAAAGCAAACGCTGTGAAGAAGATAAAAGATAAGTAGAATATCCATGACATTGGATACACTTCCATCGTTTCATATTGAATATCAGTCCAGTCCTCGAAAGTCATTATTCTGAAAAGAGTCAACATAGATATCGCAATATCACCCCATAATTTAGGGTTAATTTCGTTAAATATAAAACTACCGATGGCCGCATATATGTAGAAAATAATAAACATTAATAATATGACATAGCCTAGTTGAGGTAGAGCTTTGAGCAATGAGTTAATTAGAACTCGTAATTCGGGTACTACCGATATCATCCTAAGAACTCTAAATACGCGAATTAATCTAGCTAGAAGAGCCATTTCACTATCATTAATAGGTATCAGACTGATTAAAACAACTAAGGTGTCGAATATGTTCCAGCCCTTTTTGAAAAAGTTACGTTTATCATCATCAGCTATAAATCGAACTGAAATCTCAAAGAGGAAGAATAATGTTATGAATATATCTAAAATATGAGTTACTGAAACAGCACTGTCGGGCAGTTGAAATGTTTTTGCCCCAATCTCTAGTGCCGAGATAATAATTACAGCTACAACTGATAATTCAAATGCTTTGTTATTTTTGAGCTTATTCAGCTTTATTTTCATGTTTTCGTACATTAAGTGTTCAACTTTTATCTAAGCTAGTAAATTTTGTTAATTATATAGAAGTAATGACCTATATTGGACTAGCAATTACTTTTTTAAATGTTGACTCGAAATTTTCAATCACTTTTTAAGGGGGATTTATTAATATTTAGTTCAAGAATATGTGATATGTTTGTCAACAGAATTTAATCTAAACGCCTAAAAAAAATGAACTTTTGAGATTAATTCTCCTTTAACCTCGACGCATAAACTAACTAATCCTTAATTTTTTCTGTTTACCTGCATAGTCATTTCTCGCAGTTGAGAGCGTAAATTAGCTATTGTTTGTTGAGCTTTTTCATAATCGATCTTCAGCTCTCTAAGCTTTTGCGCTGTCTCAATCTGATTTTGAGCCACCTCCGAATGCAAAGCAGCTTGAAAATATTCAACTAAGTTCTTGTTTAACTCTTGCTCATACTTCAGTTCCAATTCACCTTTTTTAACTTCAAGCTCCTTTCTTGATAACCGTCGTCCTGAATTGCAAGTATTGCAACGTTGTTGCCAGATAGCGTTCAGCGTATCATTGTAGTGTTCAAGATATTTTTTGAAGGGCATAATATCCATTCTATCTTTTCTGATATTTGACTTATCAACCACTGCCATTTCAGCAAGTTTGGCAGCTATAATTGTTCGTTCACGTATCTTCAAACTCTTTGGTTTTTCAGAGGCCATGATTGTATCTCTAGCCTCAATAAACCTAGCTGTAACTTTCTTGACTACCGCACTTTGTTTAGCCGTCAGCTCGTTCATCCAGGAGGTATCACCAGGGTAGTCAGGAAGCTCAGTATCTAATTGGGGGTCATCTTCATTTTCGATAGAAAAGTCATTTAGATTAATCATGTTCGCCTCATTTGCTTTAAGATCTTTTCGCCATTTCTGACCGCTGCTTCACTCAGCTTGTGTGCTTTAGTTTTAAAAGGAAATTTTTCAAGAAAGTCTTTATGTGATAAAACAATACGAATGATCTCTTCTCTGTGACTATTAGCACTGCTAACATAATGAACACACCCTGAGCAAAGCTCGAAACAACCATTTTCAATTTGCGGTAAGCCAGTTTCCTTCTCTAAGCATTTTGATAAAGACTGAGTTTCAGTGTACACCATGCACATGCCATATTCATGAACGGTAATATCCACAATTTTTTCTTCAAACTCTGTCAAAACTGCCTCCACTTCAGATGGTTCAATTACCATACAATCTTTGACCTTTCTCTGAATAGCCAAAGCCAAGCTTCCTGAAAATGAATCATTAACATCCAAAGCCATTCTCTCTATCAGTTCTCTGATGTAGCGTTGCTCAGCACCTTTCTTTATCGACTCCCTATCTTTTCCACCAACATATTCTTTTGTGAATTTACTCTGATATGTATGCTTAAAGTGCTGCCTTATCGCCTCAAAAACACGGCCATCAAAGCGACGAATCGCAAATTCAGCGAACGTATGGCGAAACATATGGGGGTGAACTTTTTCACAAAGTTCAGCTAACTCCTCACCAAATTTATCAATTGCATCGTCATAATTATCTTGAAGGCTAGTTCTTAAGGTGTTTCCACTTGCAACACTTGCGTTAGTGCCATTTGAGAATTTAGGTTGATGTGTCATCGAAAAAATAGGAAAGCGCTTCCCGTCAGGGCGATTACGTTTAGGGATGTAGGACATATCACACATTACATCTGCTGCCTTAGCGACTAATCCCCCCATACTCCTTAAAGCAGGAACACCATGATTGGTTTTAACTATATCGCTCTTAAATGTCCAGACACCATCACTTTCCTGCTGATAATCGTCTGCAAAAAAGTTTTTCATCTCGCTTATTCTTGCTCCTGTCAGTGCCACAATTATCGTTAAACAAGCATTAAAGACTTTACGATATATTTTTTTGATCTCCTCCCAAGTATACGGAAATTTGTTGACAGGCTTACCAGCCGCTTCTTCAAGTGCTCGTTTTAAAGTGCTGTATTTAAGAATAAATTCTTTCTTTCGCTTTCTCTTTGTCTTTCTCTTTTCACCAATAGAAGATGTAACATCTGGCGATGCACAATAATCATCATAAGAGCTGGGTTTGTCATATCTACCTGAAAAAAACATGGTGTTGTGAGAAACACATAACTCGCTTTGCTGATGTTTGAAAAATGCTCTCAAAATACGACAGTCATCACTTTCTATAACGTTAATCGCGTGCGCCAAATTAAACATATGTGCCGCGAATGGAATTGAACTCCAACCTTCACCGTCTATCCATTTTGAAAAGCTAATTCCATTAGCTACTAGATGCTCTTCAACAGTGTCCTGAATGAAGCTAGCAGGTAATGAAGAGGCCAACCCATCATGAACTAAACCCAGAGCATAAAGTCGTTGAGATTTCCTCAAAATTTCACATGCACTTTCAACAGGGCCTCTACCCACAATTTCTTTAGTAGCATTGTTTTTTTCTGCCGTGCTACCTTCGGTGTGAAAAGCAATACGATTGAACAAAACATCAACGATAAATTCTCGACAGTGTGATTCAGTCCATTGCCTCAATGGTGTATCAGGGTAATGAGACTCTTTCCATACAAAGAGCCTCATCAAATTAGAAGCATATGCCCTGATTGTATTTAGTTTTCCTGTGATTTCCCGTGTTACAGGGTCAACTCCACCGGACATTTCAATCCACAAAGCTTTCAGAAGACCGAAGTCCTCTTTTGATACCTTATGTCGTGCATCGGTAAAATCAATTTCATGAACTTTACTTTCTTCACTTGGATTTTTCGGATAAGAAAATAAATAAAATACATCTTGTGACTGGTCGTTTAATAAAGGAGTATCAGGGACAAGAGTTTTTTTTACATTTGTATTAAACATTTTCTATCCTATACCATTGATGAAAAAGGAAAATCATACTTTTTAGACATTAGTTCACCTTCCTTGATTATCGAGCTAGAGAACTCTGCTAATAGCATGTCGAGGTATGCTCGGTGCAATTGAGCTTTTAATGTTTTCTTTTCGCTATCTAGCTTTAATCTTGGTATTTCATTTTCAATATGTTTAATTTTTGACAAAATAAGCGCCGCTGTTAAAGGTGTTTGAATTACGATACGTTTACCATCAATGTCAACGTCTCCAATATCGCCTATTACGTCACCTAATTCCTGGTTTATGATGCCATACAAATCCTTTTGTTCTTTAATTGTATCTTCAATACCGAGTAACTTCGCAACGGCCTTCAGATTTAGCACTTTAGTTTTATTAAATAGCTCTTCAACAGCGCGCGCATCTTGCTCCATCGCATCACCTACTTGTGCCGCAAAACGACGCATTGATTTGATTTTTTCTGGGCTGCGTGAACGATTTTCATATGTACTTTGTTTAGTTTCGAGACTGTGTGCTGTCAGCATAGCACCAACCTCTTTCTCGGCCTTTTCTTCAAAGGTGGGTTTGTCATATTCTGAGTTTTCTTTTGGCTCAGCGGCACCACTTTTCCCATCTTCGATTTCGATGCGTGTTCTTGCGATTAAATCAATATTTAAAGAAACATGGGGCATTTTCTTGTCGCCACCATAAGAAGGAGAATTTTTCATAGCTATCAAATTATTTGCTAAGATCTTTTTAAGAAAAGCTAGAATTGGTGCAGACTCCTCCTTAAGCTCGGCTTTCATGTGTTTATGCACTTCGGTATTTTCATCGAGCAAATCAATAAAAAAATGATCTAAACGTCCCTCTTTCTTTGCCCCAATCTGGCCTTTACCATTGGTTTTGCCACGCAACTTATGGTATTGAATAAGCTTCGGATTGACGCCTGAGTGTTGCTGTTTGAAGTGTTCTAAAAATATCTGAACAGTTTTGTGGGGCAGGGTGCCCTTGTTTAATACTGGCGTAGCATATTTCTTTTTGCCTCGACCTTTAAAATATTTAAATTGCACGCCCTTATTGTTTGAAATAACATCATTGAGGTTCATTTTATCTACGCCGGAACTTTGAATTCTATGGCACGCTAAGATACATTGCATGGCAAAAACAACTTCATGGCTCAATCCGTGTAAGTCGTTCATGCAATAGGTTTTCATGGTTTGAATCCTATACTTCTTTTTATTTATCGTAACCAGGGTTTTAATATGCCCTGTACGTTTGTTGACCCATCGCTTTAGCCATTCCTTACGTCTAATCTTGATATCAGATTCATCTGGTAAAAATTCATCTGGGTAGGGATTGTCATGCATAAACCTTTCGATTAGCCAGTTATCATCAGTAGCAATAATTGCCCTCGCGAGTTCTCCATAAAGCCTTCTTGACACGTTATATTTTGGGTGATTCAGATCGGGTATTAGGGCGTATGTCGGATAGTTGTTTGAACTTATTTGAAACGATTCCAAAACCGCTTTTTCTAGACTGCTGTTTTGCAACAACAACTTACGCTTCTCATCAAACGTATTGATGATGTAGCAACATAGCAGCAATAAGGATTCAACCATTTCTGTGCTAGTAAACCCTAGATCATACTTAGTTGATAAAGATTGCTTTGGGTTGGGTTCTTCCCACGTAAAGGTTGGAGCTTTAGTGATCATTACATAAAATTCTGGAATCCAGTATTCACAGTCATACACTTTTTCCTTTTGACCACCATATAATTTTAAAATGTAAATCATGGCAGTAACAGTGCTGTTTAACGTATTACCAGTTTTATTGGTCGTGCTTTTAATATGATAGGTATATCGGGAGAATATATCAGATGGCACACCGCCATACTTCCTTATTAATACAACCGTGTAGTCAAGAAAAGTTACTAATTCTCTTCCTCTATTTAGCTTAAAGTCATGAGATAGCTCACGAAAACTCTTACGTTTCGTGTAATCTATATAAAGCAATAAAAAATTTTGACCATGCATGTCATCCGGCAATACCCATTTAACTTTGCCGCCAACTAAAATTACATGTTTTTCGTTTTTTTCGTTATTGTCTATGACTAGCTTCATTAGGATTTGCTCTTATATTTTTGAGCATATTCTGATTTGTTTAGTGACAGCGTGTTCATCACGTCGATGCGATTAGATATTACTGCATCATAGAATATGTAGACTTTTGTTGTTTCTTCATCGTTATGGCCTAGCCACTGAGGGATAAACACCATAGGATCTTTATTTTCATCATAACAAAAGCTAACGCTATTGGTTGCGTAGCACTTTCTCAGAGAGTGGTAAACTCTCGCTTTCCAGTTATTCTTGTCGCTATTTAATTCAGCCAAATTAGCAGTCTTTATGCGTGTAAACAATCTGCTGCCATAATTTAAATCCGTAAGCGGTTCTCCATTAGCCTTTGCCATCAAACTCCCTTTGAGGCTCTTACCTCTACCCCATAAGAATTTATTGATCCCAGATACAAGTTCAGGCGATATGTGAACTGTTCGCAACTTATTGCCTTTACCTATGATTTCTAGTTCATCTGCTCTTATTTCGTCCTTATCCTTTTCTGGGAACTGACGTCTTAAGGAAGGGGCGTACAAATTGTTGTACGAAACCAATTCATGGGTTCTAAATCCAGCATAATAACCAAGTTTCAGTGCTAATTCGTCACGCTCTCTTATGAATGGATTCTGAACTTTAACTTGTGCTAATACTTTATCTTTAAACTCCTTTTCATCCATGTAGATAGTGAGTATTTCTCCCATTAGAAGATCTTTAACGTTTCTCTGTGCTTCACTGTCATCGTAAGTAAAAGACAAATAATCAATTGCATCCGATATACCTATCTTTTTCATGTAAGCGTAGAAATTGTTTAAAACTGTGGCATGATATTCTATCGTACTTTTTTTATTGCCTCTTTTTTGCCCGCGATAAGCATTGAAATAGGCGGTCATATGGGCGTCCGTCACATCTGAATAGCTCAGATCATCTGAAGCTTTTAACACTTCAAAGAAGTCTTTTAAGACTTGTGCATAGGATTTCGTTGTGGTTCTGTTATCGGAGATTCTACCGTTTCTGGCGACATGAAGAAGAAATAAGGAAGGTGCTAATAACGGAATATCTTCATCATCAACAACTGTACTTAAGTTGATCCCACCCCCCGCATATTTTATCCCTTTTACTTGGACGACTCTCACTGTCTACCTCTCTACTAGCAATTAATTTATACAACCTGTTTTTTTGTTGACATAAAAAATGTAGACCAAAGAAAAGCCAGTTGTCAACAAAAAGCATAAGAAAAGACAAAGGTATATAATCGGTCCAATCTTCGAAGGTGGCGATTCTAAATAAGGTAAGCATAGAAATAGAGACATCGCCCCACAGTACTGGGTTTATTTCAGCAAACAACATGCTACCTGTGGCAGCATAAATATAAAAAATCACAAACATTAGCAGCGCGATATAGCCCATTTGCGGGATGGCTTTTATTAGTGAGTTCACTAATAAGCGCAGCTCTGGGATCATAGACACTAAACGTAGTACGCGGAAAATGCGTAGTAGTCGAGCAATAAAAATAGTCGAGCCTGCCGCAGGGTATAAACTACCTATCACTATAATGAAGTCAAATATGTTCCAGCCTTTGGAGAAAAAGTCTTTGATCCCTTTACTGGCAATATAACGAATAACCAATTCGATCAAGAAAAACACCGTAATGCCTATATCCATCCAATGTAGAAATAGCTCAGCAGTAGGGTGTAATGAATAGGTATGCGCACCCACGGTCAGTGCAGAAACCACAATAACTGCAATAACAAATGATTGAAATAATTTACTTTTATCGATACGCTGGAACAGCTCTTGTAACTGCGACAACATCATAACGTGCCCTTAACGGTTATAAATATAAAACCAGTGCAATATACAGCAAAAGTAACGAAAATTAGTAGTTTTCCGGTGAAAATATAAGGAATTTTGAATGTTAAATAATAACTTAAAGTATCTACTTTCGTTATCTGTAATCGTAGTGCTAGCAGGGTGTAGCAGCGATAGCCGCTATCATGAAATTCAATCAGCCCGATTAGGTGAGTGCAGCCATATGGCCGACAAGGAATACCATGAATGTGTTAAACAACAACAAGACAGCTACAAAGAATTTAAAAAACAACAAATTGCCGAGCAGTAATAAACCATGACCAAAACCCAAAAGCAGCTAGATAAACGTATTCGTCAACAATTAACAATTGCTTGCGAGCAAATAAAAGATAACGTTGAGGGCTTTAGCTTTCTTACTCACTCGGCAGATTTAAACAATTTACCTTCTAAGTTTACTGTAAGTTGTTATTTTATTGATGATATTGCACTAGAGCAGGCTAAACAAAATAACCAGCTAGATTACATTGTGCAGCTTATTTGTAATGCATTAGCTAGTTTAAATATTCATATAAAAAACAATGCTATTTCATTTCTTAAGCAGTAAAAATCGGTACTGTGTTTTTGTTTAATTATCCCTCATTTTAAGCTGTATTTGGCATTTATGGTCTTAGTAAAAGCTTTAATATGGAGAGATTCTATTAAGCAGGCTATAATCGCAAAAAAATTGTAATAGAGATTAAATATGGCCGTTCCAACACGCTCGCAAATAACGCCAGGCACAGAGGTTAATATTGTGCTTAAACAAGATCAACGCAGTGGTACTTTAACCAATGGTATTGTGTCGCGTTTATTGACCAAGTCACCTAATCACCCGCACGGAATAAAAGTACAATTAGAAGACGGCCAAGTGGGTCGGGTAAAAGAGATCATTGCATGAGTGAGTTAACCTTAACTGATTTTTGGCGACTGGTTACAGTGGAAGATAAAACCGCAGAGCCTGACTCAGTGTGCCAATCGCTTAAGTCGGCACTGAGTGACTTATCAGATGAGCAATTAATTGAATTTGATAAGCAGTTTAGTATTTGTATGCGTCAAAGTTATACCTGGGATTTATTTGGTGCCGCGTTTGTTATGGCGGGCTGTAATGATGAATATGGTTTTTCAGAATTTCGTTGTTGGTTAATTTCTCGTGGTGAAGCCGCATTTAAAGCTGCACTAGAAAACCCAGATAGCCTCGCTCAGTGCACGCCGCTTTATTTTTTAAACGAGCAACCTTATCCGTATTTAGATGAGTATGACCTAATTGCAGGTTTGTTATATGAAGAACGTAACGACGATGAGTTACCCTTTATCCCATCAGGGCTTGACCAACCTAAAGGTAAGCGCTTTAAAGACAAACCTAAGTTTTTAAAACAAAATTACCCGCAATTATTTGCTAAGTATTGGCAGTAACTCAGCTTGTTATTAATGCATTACTTAATCACAGGTAATGCATTTTACTTCCTCCTTTAGATAATAAAGCTTACACCTAGATTAATCGTATTTGTTGTTAGCTACGTATTTTAATTTAGTTTTTGCGCGGCAGTTCATAACCTAACGACTTCGCATCTTTTATAGTAAATCTCTGTTATAGTTAGAAATAGCTAAGGCATAGTCACATTGCTTGATCATGGTTGATACACGAGGATAGAGCTTATAATGAAATGTTTCACACTGGTTTTACTTACCATAAGCCTTTTTAGCTGTTATGCAGTGGCAGGCCCAAGTAATAAAACTCGCTTTATTCCACTATTAAAAACTAAGCTAGGTAATTACGAAGTTACCTCAAGTAACTCGGGTTTGTGCACTAATAGTCGATTGCAATTTAATAACCCTGAAGATCCTGAGCAAGGTTTTAGCTTAGGTAAAGAGATTTTGTTTAACTCATTACATAATGGCACTCGTACTATTCAAAAGCCTAATTATTGTTTTATTACCAGCTCACTTAAATACAAAACTAATGGCCTCGAAAATGGTTTACGTATGAGCCGATGTGATAATCCAATTCACGAAAGAACCATTAAACAAACTATTACTTTTTTAACCGATAACACCCTTAAATACACCTTAGATAACCCAAGTGTAGAATGCGAATTTATTAAAGTTGCTGACTAACACTGTATTTTAGGAATATCGCGCCAACGTGTTGTGTATTGCGGCGATAAAAAAGCTCTATTCATATGCCAGCGTTCATTTAGTTGGCTGCTTGCTACGCTAAGCATTCCTTTCCCAAAGCGATGATTTATCGCATCTAGGCAGCCCATTAACTGCGGGTTATCGGTTTGTTTCTCAAATAAAGTATGTTGTTGAAACTGCTGTGGGCTAAGCTCTAATGCACCCACTCCGCATTTATAAAAACGAATACCCGGCTGATATATCTGCTCAAAACTCTTTGATACTGCACTTGCTATAACACGGGTATCGTTAGTGGGCGGATCAAATTGATGCATAGCTGACTTTTTATAAAAGGCCTGCTCATGTGACGAGCTGGCAGCAAAAATATAAATACGATGAGTTAGCGACTGTTGCGCTCTTAATTTTTGTGCAACTACACTGGCATGATTTATTAATGCGGTTCTCACTGCATCAGGATCGCTAAGGCGCTGGCCAAAACTACGCGTTGAAAAAATAGCTTGTTTGTCTTGGCGCACATCGTCCCAGTTTAAACAGGTAATGCCATTGAGCTCCTTAATTGTACGCTCAAGCACTACGCTAAATTGGCGACGAATTGTTTTTGGACTTTGCTCAGCCAGCTGCCATGCGGTATTAATATTCATTAGCGCCAGCTTTTTAGCTATACGTTTGCCCACTCCCCATACATCCTGGCAGTGCATTTGCTGTAAAATAGCTTGTCGGCTTGCTTCATCATCAATCACGGCAACCCCATTAAAGCCAGCTAGTTTTTTAGCAGCATGATTCGCGGCTTTGGCTAAGGTCGGTGTTGGCCCAAAGCCAACCCCAACAGGGAGTTTGGTTTCGCGCCATACTGTACGTCTAATTAGCTGTCCGTAGTGGTGCCAATCAGTAATTAATGGCTGATAGCCTTTAAAGTGCAAAAACGATTCGTCAATACTGTAAATATGCTGGGTATCACAAAAGCGAGCAATAACGTTCATCATTCTATCGCTTAAATTAGCGTATAGTTCGTAGTTAGATGAGCGCACCACCACCTGATGTTTTGCTAGTAATTGCTTTACTTTAAAATAGGGGCCAAATTTAGGAATATTAAGCTTACGGGCAATAGGGCATACCGCACATACGCAGCCATCGTTATTGGTAAGCACCACTACTGGTTTTGAACGAATTGCGGGGTCAAATACCTTTTCAGCACTGGCATAAAAAGCAACCGCATCAACTAAGGCATACATGAAAGTATCTCAGGGCTTTGCCGATGTAACCTAATTGAGCGAGTTACCACGCCTTCAAGCTGAAATTCATCAGATTCGGTTAATTGCACGGGTTTATAAGCAGCAGAAGCCGAGAGCAGCCGCGCATTGGTTTTATCTAGCAACTTACATACAAATAAACCATTTAAGTTCGCCACAATAACATCGCCATCTTTAGGAATCTCTGCACGGTCAACTAACAGTAAGTCGCCCTCAAAAATACCAATTTCTTGCATAGAGCACCCTGAGGCAACGCCAATAAACGTAGCATCTGGGTGTTTTATTAATAGCTCATCGAGTGATATCCCTAACTCACTATACTGTGCTGCAGGCGATTCAAACCCGCAAACACCGGCCTCTATATAAATGGGAATAACAAACATAACACAACCTAAAACGCACACACTGTATAAGTGTACAGTATATGCGTTTTATATTCGTTATGCCAAGTAATGAATGGCAGATCAATCCATGTTTTTGATCATTTGTTGGGCAGTATGTAAAAAGTCATTGATTTGCTGTGGGTTTAAGTTTTTACACATTTGCGCATTTACTTGCTGCTCGGCGGCTAATAGCTTGTCATAAAGCGAGCGACCTTCAGAGGTAAATGACAAAATAAAACAGCGCTTGTCGTGCTCACTGGCATCTTTGTTAATTAACTTTAATGCGATTAGCTCTTTCACTAAGCGTGCTATTTGGGCCTTGTCGCGCTGGGTCTGATTAACAATATCGTTAGCAGTGCACTGAGTTGTTGTTGCAATAATATGCAGGCAACGTACGTGCATTGCGTTTAAGCCAAGCTCGCCCGCATTAATAGCTTCGCGTATGGTAACGCGATAATTTTGCATTAAAGCAAATAATGTATTGGCTAATGAGATATGCATAGGGAATCCATAATGGTTGACAAAGTCAATTAAATTGATATAGTTGATTTTATCAACCAATGGGGCGTTGTGCAATTCATCTTTTTTAATGAGGTAAATTTATATGGGTAAAAAAGTACGCAAAGCAACAGTATTAAGCACAGAGCAAATAACCCCACATTTACAGCGCATTATTGTTGGCTCCGATGAGTTTAACGACTTGAACGCTCAATATATTGGTAACTACGTAAAGGTGCTTATTCCGCAAAATGGCCGCGTTGATTATAATATTAAAACTTCATGTATGCGTTCATACACTATAAGGCATATTGATGAGCACACCGGCGCACTTACCCTCGATTTTGTAATTAATATGCACCAAGGTCCGGCAACTAATTGGGCTAAAAAAGCAAAAGTAGGCGATGAGGTAGGTATAGCAGGACCAGGCCCTAAAAAGCTTGATAATTATGAACACTCACATTACATACTACTTGGCGATTTAACTTCGGTTAATGCAATTAAAGGCTACGTGCAACAACTGCCTAAAAACGCAAAAATTGACGCGGTTATTCATGCACCAACAAAAGATGATGTGATCAGCTTAGAGTCGCCGCGAGATGTAACTTGGTTAATAACACATAAACCAGATACAGATGTGATAAACGCATTAAAATCGGTGCCGCTTAGTGAGCAACAACCTATTGTATTTATGGCACTAGAGGCCGGATTAGTACGCAAAGCAAAAACCGTATTAACTGATGAATTAGCTATACCTCGCAGTCAAATTGTTTCATCGGGTTATTGGAAAAAAGGCCTTGATTCAGAGGCATATAAACTAAACCGCCAAAAAGCTGCAGCTAAAAATAGTTAACCTTGGTATCACTCAATCGCAACACCTTAGCTTTTCAAGATAAGCTGGCTTGAATTAGTTGTAATACACACCCATCTTTTATTTTAAACTCATTGTTTATGGCTAGCACGTCATAAATCGCTATTTAATTTGGAGATGCTACTTTGTTATCAACTATCCCTTTTTCATTACTAGAACTGGCGCCTATGCAAAAAGGGGCCACGGTTAGTGACACCTTAAACAAAAGTACAGCCTACGCACAAAAAGCAGACCAATTAGGTTTTAACCGTTTTTGGTTAGCCGAGCATCATAATATGCCTGGGATTGTTTGTGCCGCCACTTCAATTTTAGTAGGGCACATAGCCGGCAACACTAAAAAAATACGCGTAGGGTCGGGTGGAATTATGTTACCTAATCACGCGCCTTTAGTTGTGGCTGAGCAATTTGGCACCTTAGAGAGTTTGTATCCTGGTCGAATTGATTTAGGGCTAGGGCGTGCCCCAGGTAGCGATCCGGTGACCAGTCGCGCCTTAAATAACGACATTAGCCGCGCTGAAAACTTTCCTAATGAAGTGAGCGAGTTACAAACACTATTAGGCCCATACGAGGGAGCTAAGCGTGTACGAGCAATACCCGGTGAAAACACTAATGTGCCTATTTGGCTTTTAGGCTCAAGTTTATTTAGTGCCCAGTTAGCAGCGCAAAAAGGATTACCCTATGTATTTGCGGGGCACTTTGCACCGCGTTTTGTACATGATGCAATAGCCTTATATAAACGAGAATTTAAACCATCAAATGTATTAGCTAAGCCTTATGTAATGTTGGCATTACCTTTAGTGGCTGCCGATACAGATGAAGAAGCACAATACTTATCAACCACTTCAAAACAGCGAGTGCTATCATTAATTAGAGGCGACGAGTTGTGGTTAAAGCCCCCAGTTGAAACAATGGAAGGCTTGTGGAGCGAACAAGAGCGTACTCATGTTGAGAGCTTTTTAGGATTAAGTGTTACTGGTGGGCCTGCAAGTATTAAACACAAATTAGAAATGATCGTGAATCAGTTAGGGGTCGATGAGCTTATATTCACCAACGATTTATATGACGATGAAAAACGTCATCGAGCGTTACAAATCCTAATAGAAATAAAGAATTAAGTTGTTTATTAAGCAAGCGTACACTCAACCATTGTTAAACTAATAGTGAAATAAAGAATTGAGTTACAGATTGAGTAAAAATAAGTGATTTATATTTTCAATCGAACTGATTTAATTAATCTGTTTTAAGGATTTAATCAAGCACGTTAAAATAAAGTCATAATCTGTTAAGTTAACAACTAAGAGGTACACCGTGAAATCTCAAATAAATGTTGCTCCACACACATTCAATAAGCCTATGCACCCTAAAACTGCATTGATTGCTGAAGGTGGAGGCCAGCGAGGGATATTTACAGCCGGTGTACTTGACGCGTGGTTAGAGCAAAACTACGACCCGTTTGACTTATTTATAGGCACGTCTGCGGGCTCGCAAAATTTAACCAGTTATTTAGCGCGTCAAAAAGGCTACGCTAAACGCTTGATCAGAGGGCTTTCGCGTCATAAACGTTTTTTTCAATTAGGTCGTGGCCTAATGGGTAAACACATTGTTGACTTAGACTGGTATTTCGAAAAAACCACTGAGGTTAATAGAGCATTAGATTTTAAAACGGCAAAAAATAGCCTTGGTGATAGAGAGCTGCTGATCACTACAACCAACGCACGAGATCGTAAACCGTATTATTTATCTCCTACTGGCGATGGTAAACACTGGCGAGAACTATTAAAAGCCTCAAGTGCTTTACCTTTTTTGTATAAACAAGGTGTTCAACTCACTCCTTGGTTAGGTACTGATTCTGCAAATGAAAGCCCTGTAGTTGATGCTCAATCTCACCCTGATTTTTTCTTAGATGGTGGATTAGCTGCGCCTTTACCGGTACGCGAAGCGTATAATCGTGGCGCCCGTAAAATTGTAGTAATAAGAACGGTAGACACCGATTTTCAAGCAGAATCAGCGTGGGTACAAAAATTGAGAACACTTGCGAGTGCTTCGGGATATTGCCCAAAAACTCTCGACTATTTGTTACAACATGAACAAGCGTACTTAGACGAGCTTGAATTTATTGCTAATCCCCCAGATGATGCTGAAATTATTCAAATTTTTGCTAACGAAAAGCTACATAGCAAATTGTTAGGCAGCTCTAATGATGACCTCCGATTTGATCATAAATTAGGCTTGAAAGCGGGTCGTGATTATTTAAAAAACTATCATACAGAGTTAAACCGTTTCAGTGAGCCGCAATACGCAATGTAAGCAAGCCTCTAGGGCGTTTATAGCGCTAATTAACAAGCCGCATGCAAAGCAATATGCACCTACTGTATATTGCTTTGGCGTTAAACTTAGCCTGTAATTTTAATGGGTTAATAAAAAATACTGATCAAACTAAAACAACTCAAGCTAGCGTAATTACCACACACTGTAACGCATCATATTAATAATAAAACCAGTCTAGCATCATAACTCAACCACCAATCTCAGTTCATAAACTCACTGTGAGTCGACTTACCCTGCACAAAATTTAACAAAGCGTACTATTCTTATCTTGGAAATATAAGAGGCCGTATAATTTTAACGCAAGGCTTAGTGCTGCGTTGTTTGAAGCTACAAATATATTATTGATTTTTTTATAAAAAACGATAAGGTATGAGTGTGATTTTATATTCACAATAACTGAAATAAAATTCACGTGACGTGCGGTGCATTTATTGTTTTAAACACATAAAGATATAAATGTAGAGGCAAGCGGATATAAAAATAACAAATAAAGGACGGGTGATGTTTGAAACAGTAGTAAAAAGTGTCAATGGCCTTTTATGGGGCGAAGGGCAAGTACTTATTTACATTCTCCTATTTACCGGAATATGGTTTTCAGTACGCTTAAAAGCAATTCAATTAGTTAAATTTAAGCACATGTTTAGCCTGCTAAAAGGCAGTAGTAAGTGTAATAAAAACGATATTTCATCATTTCAAGCGCTCTGTACTGGGCTGTGTGCTCGAGTAGGCACAGGTAATTTAGCCGGAGTGGCTGTAGCAATATCACTCGGTGGTAGCGGCGCCATATTTTGGATGTGGGTCATTGCTATACTGGGTATGGCAACCGGATTTGCAGAAAGTATTTTAGGCCAGGTATATAAAATTCGCGACAGCAATGGCGAATTCAGAGGTGGCCCTGCGTATTATATTCAACAAGGCTTAGGCAGTCGTGCATTTGCTATTGTGTTTGCCGCCTGTTTGTTTTTAGGTTACGGCTTTACCTTTAGCGCCATGCAAACCAACACCATTACCGATGCACTAAATTACGCATTTGAAATACCCACTTTTTACTCAGGTGTTGTGATCACACTTTTAGCAGGCTCTATTATTTTGGGGGGCTTTAAAGCCATTGCCCGATTCGCCGAGCGAGTAGTGCCTGTTATGGGCATCGTGTTTGTGCTTGTTGCTGTAGTAATTACACTGATTAACTTTACCCAAGTACCTACCATGCTTAAAGATATATTTTTATCAGCGTTTGGCTTGCAAGAAGCTGGTGCAGGCGCCATGGGTGCAGCCATTAAAAATGGTATACAACGCGGTTTATATTCTAATGAGGCTGGCGCGGGAAGTGTACCGCACGCATCGGCTAGTGCCAGTCCAGTGCCAAACCACCCAGCGACACAAGGCTACATACAAATGTTAGGGGTGTTTTTCGATACCATCGTATTGTGCAGTTGTACCGCGGTTATTATTTTATTGGCCGATGTAGATATAAGCGGTGAAATGGAAGGCATACGCTTAACACAAAGCGCTATGACCTCACACTTAGCGCAAGGCGGCGTGTATTTTGTAGCCGCTGCCATTACTTTATTTGCTTTTACCTCGGTGGTTGCTAACTACGCCTACGCCGAAAGTAACCTCCACTTATTTAAGCTCGATAACAAAGTAGGGCGCGGTATTTATACTTTGCTTTATTTATCAATGATGTTGTGGGGCGCATCGGCTACCTTAAAACAAGTATGGGATTTAGCTGATATTGCTCTAGGGTTAATGACAGTGGTAAACGTTATCGCTATTATACTACTCACACCGACTATTTTGTCTGTTACTAACGACTACCACGCACAAAGAGACAAAGGCATAGAGCCTGAGTTTAAAGTAAAAAACGTAAAAGTGCAGGGCAAATGTGAAGACGGAATTTGGGATTAAGATTAAAGTTTAAAAGTTTTATATTGCATAAGTATTCATTTTTAAGTTTAGCTTTAACAACATTAAACTGCGACTCTACAGGTAGTATTTTTAGATGATCGACATTTATGCGGGTAAAACTGCAGCAAAAATAATAAACGAACAAGGTTTTAAACCCGAGATTTTTACCTCGTTTTTAGGGGCAAGTGGTGGCCCTAAATGGTTTACCTTATTTGGTTTAGACAAATATATATTTGGCGAATTTTTTAAACATCGCACCCAACCGCTTAATTTAATTGGCTCATCTGCAGGGGCTTTTCGTTCAGCCTGTTTTGCACAAAACGATCCAGTTGCAGCCATTAAGCGGTTAGCAAAATCGTATTCACAAACCCGATATTCTAGTAATAAACCAACGCCCGCTGAAATTACACTAAAAGCCCGCGCATTATTAGATGATGTATTTGGTGATGATGGCGTTACTGAAATTATAAATAATCCTGTTTTTAAAGCGCATTTTATAGTCGCAAAATCTAACGGGTTTATTGCCAGCGAACATAAATTAATACAGCTTTTGGGTTTATCAAAAAGTTATATGCTTAACAGAATTAATCGAAAATTATTAGGCTCGCAATATGAGCGTTTTATTTTTGGCGCGCCCAATAGTGATTTAAGTATTACTGACAGCTACAATTTTAAAACCAAAAATATCGCACTTACACAAACAAATTTAAAAGATGCCTTACTTGCATCGGGCTCTATACCACTTGTAATGCAAGGTATAAAAAATATTGCCGGTTCGCCACCAGGGATTTACCGCGATGGCGGCATTATTGATTACCACTTTGATTTAAAAATTAATAACCCTGGCTTAATTTTATATCCACATTTTAATTCAGATCCAAAGGCAGGGTGGTTCGATAAAAATTTAAAACGAAAAGTGTCACCACAAAATTACGACAATGTAGTGATGATCACCCCATCAAAAGAATTTGTAGCCGGCTTACCTTACGGGAAAATCCCAGACAGAAACGACTTTACTGATCTTGATGCAGACACGCGTATTAAATATTGGAACACCGTGTTTAGTGAAACTGAGAAATTAGCTGAAGTATTTGATAATAAATTAAATAACACTAGGTATGATTTATTATCATATTAGTTATTAAATTTACGGTACATAAGAATTGGAAAAAGGGCGATAAGCACTTTTTATCAACGAGTTGAGCCCTTGTAAGGGTTAATTATTTATAATCCTGTAGAGATTCTCTTATTTTATTAAAATAATAAGATAAGACAGCAATTGAAATCGTATTATCGATTCCTTTAAAATGATTTAATAAAGTTTTATTTATCATTTCCAAAATAAGAACAGTACAATCTATTGGTGTTTCAAGTCCTATATGATTATTACCAATATTGAGAAATTGATCATTTCCCTTAGCTGATAAACTATAGAACATACTTTGTGAACTAGAGTGTAAATTTTGATTAGCTAATTTTGCATATGGCTGTAATTGGTCAATACCTACAGACTTTTCAATTGCTCTGAACCCAGGTGGCCGGCCTTTATAATCAATAAACCCAACTACCCAACCATAATCGGAAACAAAGTCTTTACTATATTTAAGTTTTAATTCGTCAACTCTTATCTCTAGTTCTTTAAAGTTATCCATGTCTATAGTGGTATTAGCCAATCTATTTGGATACTTATTTTTCATTTCTAAAAGGATTTTGCTAGAGTTAAATTTATCAACTATATTGTGGTCATAAAATTGAATTGCGCATTTTTCACCATTATCTTTTATAAACATTAATGTAGTAGATACTTCGTATAAAGTTCTCCACCTAGAAATCGCTGCGTCAGCAAAGCCATTATTTAATAGGGCTAAGATTTCTTTTGAAACTAAACATGCTCTTGCGTGAAGATTAAGTAAGACTGTAGTTAGAACAATTTCGTTTTCATAGTTTTTGTCTGGATTAAATGATGAAGCATTAACTTCACTCAACCAACAGGTAAATGATACATACCTTTCAAGCAAAGCAATTTGTAATTGCCAAATATCTTTATGTTTTTTATTGAAGTTAGAGAGCTGAGAAGAATTAAAGTTAACTAGAGAATCACCAACAAAAAAGAAATTAATTGCTTTTAACAAGTTTTGACTAGCTTGGGATGAAAAGTCCTTTACTTCTGATTTTGTAAAAGAACTATCAGAGCCATTTTTTAATAGCTCTTTATATAAATCTTCAACAGCAGTTTCGACAATATCTTTTGAATGCATAGAGTTCCTAAAATTAAAATTTCAGAAGTAATTAAAAATTTAAGTAATTAGTTTGATCGACTTATAATTGAAAGTTCAGTAATCAGTCTTATTGTAACACGTAATAATTAAATTATAATTGCAAAGCTTAAGTCCCATAAATTACGGTACGTAATATATAAGAAAAGGGCGAAAAGCCCTTTTTTATTAGTAGTTTAGATTTGCTGTCAAATGTGACAGTTTGACCTAGTTGTTACCTTTAAGATTAAGAGTTCTAGTAGACATATCTGGCGGATTTGAAGCTCTCTCACATGCACCATCCATCATGACTTTGTTGGTTTCGGTACGTGAAGAATTATATTCACCTCTCCAGAATGAACAAATTTCATTGTTAGTTCTCTGGGCATTCCTTATCACTGCTTCTCTTTGGGCGTTTTGCCTACTGATAATTTGATTTCGGTTTTTTTCTTTCAAAGCTTGAGTTTGGGCTCTAATTGCTGCACTTTTAGCCTCTAACCTAGATTGCTTCATAGCTGAACTTGCAGCATCAGCAACAAGTTTTATTTTATATAAATCAACGGCTTCATCGACTCCCCAAATTGTTAAACCAGCAAGAGTAAGTGAGAAGTATAGTTTTAAATAGTTTAATTCCATTTAGCTTCCTGTCCTTTCAGATATTTCACCAATAATATTAAGTAATTGGTCTTGTAAGTCAGATAAATAATTATCCTGTGTTTTATGATTTTCCTTGAGGGTTTTGTACATGGACTCTGATTTTCTAGCAGACCATTTATAACGATGAACGAGCTGAACATCAGAGGGTTTAACTTCGCCCCAAGGTGTACTCATTGTATGATCATCTACAGAAATTTTACAGTCTGCCCATGCTCCAGTAGCAGGTAAATAACCTCGATAAATAATAGCTGTTAGTTTTTCCACTGGGAGACTGGCTTTACCTGATTTCACATAGCGCCTTACTTGCCTTTCACTTACGCCCAGTTCTTTGGCACCTTTTGCATAATCATAGCCAAATAAAGAAAGAAACTGTTTATGAAATTCTGATTTAAACATTGTGATTTTTACTCCTTTTAAAAAAATCACAATGGTTAATCATTATTTAACTCCGAATAGGTTTATCAGGGGCGCAAGCGCGGTATCGAGTAACTAAGGGCAGGGGTTGCGCTTCGCTTAGTTACGACCGATTTACGGTAATGCTAAATTAAAATTTGTGTGCGGTCTACATGGCTAAAGCCATCGGTGTATTAAACAGCCTTTTTCATACGGCCAGTTGTAATACTGCGAGCCATAAAAGGTATATGGTCTGGATTATCAATTAAAAAATCTACCATCTGCTTTATCTCAATTTCTGAGTTATCAGGTATCCAAAGGGTTACTTTTTTTAACCCTTTGCCTTTTTGCTTTTGTTCGTACTTTTGATTTCTAGTCATAGTGTCACCAGTGACGGGGTTGTTATGTATGGAATTGACTGTGTAGCAAGGACACCTCCCGCGAGCGGGTCCCTCCTCACTACTCTGTCAATTCATTACTTTCATCGAATACTTCCACTGTTGGAGAATCGCATGTTAAAAAATCATGATAAGAATTATATTTAATTTCAATCATACAGCTAGACCTAACAACTACTGAGTAGCCTGCAAGCATTAAGTCCCTAAGTGATAAATTAAATATGTGCTGTCCATTTTGGCTGGCGCTTAGATAATAGTTTTTAGTTAACTTGCCTAGTTCGGTATATTCTCCCCAACCAGCAATATGAAGCGCAACTTTATAAAATGGGTGCTTTTGTTTTTCTGGTTCACGTTCTTCAGGTTTAGGCACTTCTTTTGGAGCAGTAGCGCTTTTGTTTATTGGAATTTGTGAGTGTGAAAGAGTGTTAGGCGCTGGTTCTTGAGCGTTAGCAGGTGAAGAAGTTGTAACAGCTGCCTGTAGTTCCTTTGTTTTTTTTGCTTTTTCTTCAAGACTTTCACCTCCTGAAAGAGCGCCAATTATTATAAATATACCTAAGGGAACTGTGATTACTGCGCCCCAGATACTCCAGTGGTTATACCATTTTTTAATGTCTTTGGTTATGGCTTCCTGAACAGATTTATTGTTCTTAGTATGGCTGGTATAAAATGGAAAATAACGGCTTTCATATACCCGTTCGTCAGTTCTAAAAACTGATGAGTTTGTAGTACCTACGCCATCATGAACTTTTAAGATATATTTATCATCTTGACCCATATGTGATTTTTTTATACAGCGATATGACATTTGTATCATATCCCTTATATCTCGATTTACTTTCCTAAAGTTCTGAGTAATTAGCATAATGTCAAAACCATAATGACGGTGCATACTAAAAAACTCAGTTAGTTCTTTTTCTGTGCCGGTACTGGGCATGGCCAAGTGGCACTCATCTATAAAAAAGTAAACTTTTTGGCCTTGTTCGTTTTGCCAATTTTCATATTGTAAGTAGTGGTCTTTCTTTGAAAATGGACGCTCTCCGCCATAATTATGAAATTCACCGTCTACTATTTCAATTAAGTCTCTGCAATATTCACCGTATACATCGCAAAACTTATCAACGTTTAAGGGTAAGTTTGTTACTACTTTGCGTTTATCTTTTGTGACTGTGGGTATGATATGAGTAACAACAGCTTCATAACTTTTTCCTCCCCCTGGTTTACCTTGTATTCCGTTTATCATAATTAGCTCCCTAGTCTAGTGAATGGTATAAGTTGCAGTAATATGCGAATAGTTACAGCGGTCATAATCATAGTAAGTGCTTGAGGAACACCGATAGAAGACATAAACCACTGCAAACCAGAGGGGATACCTGATAGGTAAGAAGTTATATCTAAGGTATCAAAGTATGAGTCCATACCAGTCAACGCTAAGTGTGAAAGGTCTAATATCTGCTCAAAAATCCACGTAAATAAATCTTTGTAAATTTCATGAACAGATAAAACGATACTCCAAAGGAACTGCTTAAATTCGTTCCACGTTGTTGCTAACCAATCCAACATATTAACCTCCAAATATAATTCTTCGACAAACAAAAGCGGCAGTTATAAATATACAAATTCTTAAAAATGGCATTAAGCGCTCCCAATTTGGATCTAAAGTTTTACAGCCCAAATTAACGAGTACATCAAAACAAATATTCATTTCTGGTGCAGAACCGCCAGAGGTAAGGCGAAATTGTTTTAAAAAAACAAACAAACCTGTCTGTCCGATTAAGTCGCTTTTTTCGTCCCAAACTCCCTGCCAACCGTTTTCATAAGATGATTCGTAAAAGCTAGAAGAGCCCTCAGGGTTGAATGAATCGCCTATATCAGTTTCAGAAATTGAATCTAAAATACCTTTTGTATTACCCGCAATAACATCAGTGTTATCAGCAGTTAGTTTTGTATTTTTTTCTACACCAGTAAGTAAACCATTTGATTTATCTTGACCTTGCTTAATACCCTGAATACCTGAGTTAATACCGTCTAGTGTTTGATTTGTTTTGTTAATTTTGCCACCAATAAAACTTAACTCGCCTGATATATTATCTAGACGGTTATTTGTAGAAGTCATATCTGGATTTTCGGGAGTTGGGTTTGGGTTTTCATTATCAGGTGTATTAGGTTTACAACGACCATTTTCGCAAGTTTCATCTTTATCAGGTACACCATTTTGGTTTTTATCATCAGGTTTACCATCACCGTCTTTATCGTCATATGTACAGAAATAAACACCATCCATAGAACCGCAACCAGCTGGGCATTGATATTGTTGTTGGCCGCTAACAACTATTGCGTTGCACCCCTCATTTGGATCAACATCACAAATGAGGACTTGGCCTTGAGAACCGTAGTTATAACAATTGTCGTCACCACCATCAGGAGTAGGTTCTGGTGTTGGTTTGTCACCGTAGTCATTTTCATCACCATCACATGATTTACCAGTAGCGATGAAATTATCGTGACCTTGTTTGAATTGGCATTGCTGACCTGTAGTTGGATTGGTATAACAAGCATTTTCACCAGCTTGACCAACGCCTGATTTGTTAGGTAAAAATGAATTATTGCCAAATTCTGAACAGGGTTCTGGCTCTGGAATAAATTCTTTTGCACACATTTTTTGTCCAGAATCAGATGTTACTAATATATTGTAATTAGGATAAGAATTAGGAGGACATACAGGTATTGAATTTGAACCAATAAAAGAAACTGATATTGTGCTATTTTGGGTAGCTGTCCATTCTTGAGGAGTGCCTTGTTCATTACCAAATGTACAAACAGCATTTATATTATAATTTTTACCACCTGTAGAAACAATGTTGTTCGCAACACAACCCTCGACAAAACCACTAGATAAAGAAGATAAAAAAGTATCTGCTAAAACTTCTAAGGCCTGAGAATCGGAGCCTTGTGGAGCTTCGAGTCGCGGGCAATCGGTTTTATTAATGCGACATGAGTATTGGAATAAATCTTTGTCTTCCATTTTTGGAGGTTTTAAATCACTCATATCAGGTGCCGAAGAAACAAAAAAAGCGCTAATAAGCGCCAGTGTGTATATTAAAATTTTCATTGGCAGTTATCCCCAACCGAAATTTCGACAAACTATAAAACCAGCTAAAGCCCCTATCATCGCTATAATAGTGAGGATAAGGGCGACGATTAAGCCGCCCATAATTAACTCCTTAAATTAAACCGCTTTAATAGCACGTTTACCTAAGATGCCACCTTTAAACGCCATTGCTACACCAACAACGATAACCATTGCACCTGTAACGAATGCTGCTACTGTTGTTAAATCTACTGCTGCGAATATATCAGCCATGATAATTTCCTTAATTTTAAAGTAATTTAATAACCTTTTTGGCAACCTTTGCTTTATAGGATAAGAAGCCAAAAAATATTATGAAGCCGAAGCCCCAAGTGAATGACCCTGCAATATCCAGAGCCGTTATCTGAATGCTTTCAACATATGAAGCCGCTTCATGTGAGGGTACAAGAACGTAACCAGAACATTGTTCAAGTGTTTCACTTGTAGCGGTTAATGTGCCGTCAGCATTCAAATAAATACATTGCATAACTAGCTTTTAACCTGCTTTGTTTCTATAGGTAAGCTATGTAAGCGGAAACCTTTCCAATCCATTTGACGTGCTACGTTAGCACCTTCGTAATATTCAATATTGAGCAATACTGGCTTTAAGCCCCAGCCGTTAGGGTCAGATTGCAAATTCTCCAATTGCTGATAAGTACCATCGTTAAATTGGTCAGCAGATACCTTTACAGATAAAATTTGAGCTGGGTTTTTTGTATGAAGTTTAAATTCGCCAGTTGTAGGCAGGGGAGCACCTTTATCATCTGTACGATTAACTTTTACTAGGTCTGTAATAGCGCCTTCAATATTCATAATTTCTCCAATAGGGTTTAGTTTTATTAATAGTTACAGTTAATGACACAAGTCCAAGCTCGCGACTTCGTCGCTCGAAATGTTGCCAGCCAAAGCTTCGTAATCCATGAATAAGCACATGTTTTGATAATCCTCAAGAACGCACGCCTCAAGAAACTGCATGTCTTCATCACTAGGTGCGAATAAGCGGCCGTCATCGTGCCAACCTTGTATTTGTTCAGACACACCGCACATGATTTTACGTTGTGATTTAATATCTTTTTCAGTGAGTATCTGGGTGGTACCGCGTCGAGTAATTACTACAACAGCATCCCAAGCAACGCCTAAAATTCGGTTAGCTGGTTGGTCGCCATATTTAGTGGCAAAGTAGGGTGATTTAGATTCACTGCGGCTAACCTCGCCAGTAATACGGTCAACAATATCGGGCAATTGGTAGTGAATGCGTAAAGTTTGGTCTTTGCGTTTAACTTGTACGCCACCCATTGCAAGGCAAAATGCTTTCCAATCTGATGAATCAGCAGCTTGGCGTACCTTTTCAAGTGCGTATTTTGAAACTGTGTCTAGTGTTGTATTCATTGCGTTTGCAACCTCACATTTGCCAGTATCACCTTGGCCTAATCGTCTAAGTTCACGCCAAAGGGTGACTGATGGTCCACCAATTTGCTGAAAACGTCTAATATCAAAAGTGCTTGCCCAAGTAGATGCACGTTCTGCCGCATCGGCTGGAAGTATTTTCATTTCACCCGCTTGCGAGCAAATTACTTTGTCTATGCTGTCACCAGTCACGGCTTTAGTAATATATTTAGCAATGTAACCAGCAGCAGAGCCTTTACTTTTATTAATCGTAATGGCCTTAAAGCGAGTGGTGCTTGTTCTAAATTCGGTTGGTGTATCTTCGGTACAAAGCTTTTTAAGGATTGAGCGAACTTGTATAGCATCACCTTTTTCCATGAATAAAAGCATGTGCCAGTGTGGGCAACCGTCATGATGCGGTTCAACAACGCGAAACCCATAAGGGCGTAAATTTTGTTTTGAGAATAGGGCGCGGGCACGTTTCCAAATGCCATTAAAATATTCTTGTGCATCTTGAGGTGTTGAACCATCGTATTTATTATTTGGTCGACCTGTATGGTGAACAGCATGAAATCGACTTGGTGCTGATAATGTGTAGAACTCACCGCGATGGCCATGCATGTCTGCTAGTTCTTCAAAGCCACGAATGCGAACCATTAATTCAGCCGCTTGTTGTTTACCAGATGTGTGTGAACGTTCAATAATTGATTGCAGTGTTTCGAACTCATCAAACGGGTTTGCATCGTTTGGAACAACAAATAAATCAGACATTATTTCAGCTGATTTGCGCTTACGTTCTCGGCGGTTCTGGATGGTTGGTTGTGACACATAAGCACTTGCTTTTTTATGTACGAGTCTCAAATCACGGGCTAGCTGTTCGATAGTAAACGCTTGGATTTTACGTAACTTACGACGCCAGAAAATTGGGTCAGCAAAGCGGTTTAAAATACCTGTTAAAGAGTCTGCTGCAAAGTGTGTGCAATACGGTGCAACTAGTTCAGGCTCTTGAATATCAAAGGAATTTAAGTATTTAACCAGGATGTTAAATACTGATAATGTGTGGCCATTTTTACTTATTTTCAGCTCACAATAACGGGCTTTTTGCTCTGCAATTTCGCATAATTCATCGTCTGAACATGATAAATTAATATGACCGTGTTTAAAATTCCCAAGGGTTAAGACGGTATCAGCAGACTTTAAACGCTTGTTTGCTTCAGCTAAATTGTTGAATTTTTCAGCCAAAAAGTAACCGGTGCTAAGCATATGTGCGAGGTTAGAGTGACGTTCAAAAATACGATTTCGCCATGATTCAAAGTCGAAAAAACGTTCTTTCATTGGCTTAGAAAGGTTTGCAAAAATGTCTTTTGCAGTGCATGAAGGTCGTAAATTTGCCGTTAAATTCATTGCTGTATTTAGCGGGAAAACTTGAGCGTATTGGGCGTTAGATAGTACGTTCATTGGATAGCCTTTACTTTTTTATAGATAGGAGTGCGGACTAAAATGAAGTTTAAAATTATAAAAATAACAGGGAATAAAGAATAAGATAAAAAATCAAATGCTATATCATACTCTTGGTATGCAATGGAAAGTAAGCCAGATAATAAAAACGTAAATTGAAAAACTAGAACAAAAAAATATGAAATTTGAACTAGTAATGGATTTAGTGTGTTTTTAGTGGAACTCATATCCGTATTTCCCTGTTAAAATATCATTTGTCAAAGATGACAATTTGTCGAAGTGTAATTGTCATCTTTGGCAAATGCAAACTTTTTATTTAACAAGATTTAAAGTTATAATTAGAAAAGTGAGGAGAACACCATGAACTTTAGTTACGAACTAATTGAAAAATATAAAATTTTTAAAGGTTATACTCAAGATAAACAAGTTGTTTCAGATTTTACTGAGTTTAACTCAGGGAACCTAACTCAAATCAAGCAAGGTAAGCGTCATTTAACAGCGAATCAATGCATCTTTATGGCTAACACGGTTGGTATGGATCAAAAAGAAGCACTACTTAAACTTGCTATAGAAAAATCAAAGTCTAAGGAAGAAGGTAAAATCTGGTCTGATATTGTAAAAAAGATTAGTGCAGCATGTGTAGCGCTAACACTAGTTGCAGGACTGGCGAATGCTCCAACTGAGGACGCATTTGCGTAATAGCGATAGCCCATAAATTACGTTATGTTAAATTGATTGAATTAAATTAAAGTGGGCGTAATCCATAAAACTAGCCCACTTATGATAGGGTTTTGATAGCTTAGTTTAGCTCAGAATCTACCCAAAATTTAGTGCCTTTTAAAACGGCTTGTAGTGCAAGGCCACTTTCGGTTAAAGAGTAAACAGTAACTTGGTCAGCAATAGCTTCGGCAACTAAAGCGCCACCTTTATCTTGGTATTTTGCAGCAGCATCGGCATTACCACCGAACGCCCAACCATGTTTAATAAATCTATTTAACGCTGCTTGATCGTGAAAAACCATCACAATATTGAAATCTTTAACACCTAAACCTAAGCCTAAACCAGCTTCGCCCATATTCATATAGGTAGATTTTCCGGTTAGGTTATTTTTTACTACACCGTACCCACCACCAAAACTGGCTAAAATAACGTTTACATTGGCATTATCAAATACAGCATAACCGGCAGAGTTTGCAATTTGAGTTTTAACATCTGGTTTTTTTTCGTATAGAGCAGTTAATGTATTCGATTTCATACTTTGTACTAAAGCACGTTTTTCTCCAGGAGAAGCACTGCCTGTAGTAGCGCAACCGGTTAATAAAACGCTAATAACTAACATGCTCAACAGAAGTAATTTTTTCATGATTTTTCCTTTAATAAGGTATATGGTTAATAAATCTGCATTTAGCATAAATATCAAAATTTCACTAAGTCCAATACTAGACAGTATCGGACTTTAAGGTTAATCTATAACTCTATTATTTTCTTATATATTTTACTATTATGCTTGTTGCTCTGGTCGATACATTAAAACAATTACGTTATCAAATAGCTCACCTTGAAGATAATACACTCCAATCAGAATATCCAGAACTAGCCTCTTTTATACAGCAAGTCAGCTTGACTGTAACTGAATCAAAGGCCGACCTTAACTTTTTATACCAGTTTTTATATGTTTATGGCCGAAAATCAGAAGCAACTTATAGTCGTTTTCGCAATGAATTAGAACGATTTTATTTGTGGTCATGGCTTATAGCTGAAAAATCAGTATTCGATTTAAAGCGTGAAGATATTGAGGCGTATGTTGATTTTATGGTCGAGCCGGATAAAAAGTGGGCATCAACTTCGGTGCAGTGGCGCTATAAAGATGAGCAAGGAGTACGTAGGTTAAACCAAAATTGGCGCCCTTTTATGCAAAAAGAATCTATTGCGAGTCAGCAAACATTATCCGCAATGTTTACTGCACTTAATGTATTTTACAAGTTCGCTATTTTAGAAGAAAAAACCTTCGCTAACTTTGTACCTGTAGTTAAAAAAAATAGCCCTTATTTAGTAGTGCAATCGCAGATTCAAATTCCCGATACATTGAGCGATATTCAATGGGAATACGTATTTGGTGTAACACGTGATCTGTGTGAACAAAAACCAGAGTATGAAAGAAACCTTTTTACCCTCGCCTGTTTAAAAGGATTATATTTACGTATATCAGAATTATCAGAGCGTCCACAATGGTCACCTGTTATGTCTCATTTTTGGCAAGATAACGATGGCTTTTGGTTTTTACGTATAATGGGTAAGGGTAATAAATTACGAGATGTAACTTTAAGTGATGATTTTCTTGAGTATTTAAAACGCTACCGGTTATACCGTGGTTTACCTGCCCTGCCCCGTGTTGACGAATCCGACCCGTTAGTGCATAAAATTCGTGGCCAAGGTGGTATGACAGTAAGACAAATTCGTCGTTTAGTACAACAAAGTTTTGATATTGCTCAGCAGTCATTACTTGATGATGGCTTTAAAGATGACGCGGAACAATTAGAGGCGGCCACTGCACATTGGCTTCGACATACCGGTGCAACACATGATGCACAAACTCGACCTTTAAAGCATTTATCTGAAGATTTAGGTCACGCAAAAATAGCCACAACCGATCAAATATATATTCAAACAAATATTAAAGAACGGGCAAAATCTGGAATAAAAAGGAAGATTTAATGGAATACTTAATTATTGCTTTTATTGGTGCATTATTTTTAATTTATTCTATAACACTACGCCAATTAGAAAAAACAGAAATTACCGGGCCGATGTTTTTTGTTATAGGGGGGATGCTGCTAGCATTGATAGCTCCAAACGAAAGTGAAAATTTTAAAAATGGCTTACGGTTTTTACTACCCTTTATAGAATTAACGCTCAGTATCTTTTTATTTACCGATGCAGCAAAGTCAAAATTAGGAGTATTAAGGCATAGTTTTCAATATCCTAGTTTACTTTTATTTGTTGCCTTACCATTAACTTTATTACTCGGGATTGTAACCGCGTTATTTTTATTTGCTGAGCTTTCATTAATTCAAGCAGCACTTATCGCAATTATATTAACCCCAACCGATGCGGCGTTAAGTAAGGGATTATTAAGCAATACAAAAGTGCCTGAAAAAATACGCGAAGGTATTAATACAGAAAGCGGTTTAAACGATGGCTTATGTGTGCCTATATTTTTAATATTTATTCTGCTCGCAAAAAATCCTGAATCTGCAATTACTGCAACACAAACGTTAAGTGTATTTGGTAGAGAGTTGGGAGTTGCATTATTAATTGCATTTGCAAGTATTGCTGTTTTTATTCCGTGTTTAAACTTTGCAATGAAGCGTCATTACTTTGCCCAAAACACTAGCCCGTTTTTACTATTGGGTTTTGCTATGGCTGTATTTTCACTTACGCAATATTTTCATGGCAGTGGATTTATTGCCGTATTTGTAGCGGGGCTTTTATTTGATAAATACGCGAGCACCAAAATAAACAAAGAGCTGATTGAAGACTCAGAGCATATAGCTGACTTTTCCTCTTTAATGATTTGGTGTTTATTCGGTTTTGTTTGTGCTTATTTAGTGATCCCGAAATTAAATACTGAAATAATAATTTATGCGCTACTTAGTACAACACTGATCAGAATAATTCCTGTTATGTTGTCATTGCAATTTACGTCATTAAAAATAAAAGAGCGTTTAACGTTTGCTTGGTTTGGGCCACGAGGATTGGCTTCGATTGTTTTTACTTTAATGGTTATTGATACACAAATAGAAAATAAATTTCAAATTGCGACCATTGCTATGACCACAATTTTATTTAGTGTATTTATTCATGGTATTAGTACAAAACCGATTGCAGACAGTTTTGCTAAAAAAACTAAATAAATATAAACAAAAATAAAAAGGCGTAACTTAATAATAAGTTGCGCCTTTTTATTTTACAGCTTACTTAGTTAAATTATTAACTAAGTACTTTTGCCAGTAACTCTATTGGATGCTTAGGCTTAAATTTTTCATAACGTTTTACTTGGCTACGACATGAAAAGCCGGTTGATAAAAGTTGTTCAGGTTTATTTTTATCAACGATAGGTTTCCAACTCATTTCATAAAGTGCTTTGGAGTTTGCTTGGTTTTGTGCTTCATGACCATAAGTGCCGGCCATACCACAACACCCAGTACTTGTGGTGTTTAATGTTAAACCAAGCTGATCAAAAATATTTTTCCACACACTTGCGGCTTTTGGTAATGCAGTCGTTTCGGTACAGTGACTTAATAAGGTAAATTCAGTATTTATTTGTTTAGCTTCTAAAGCACTGAACGATTGTGTTTCTAACCATTCATGCGCAAGTTGCACATTAAAATCGCCACGGTTATTTTCTAAAATTGTATTATATTCATCGCGATAACACATCACTAACGACGCATCTAAACCAACTAGCGGTGCATTAATATCATTAAGCTGATTTAAAAACTCTGCAGCATTTTTTGCCGTTAGCTTAAATTCATGCAAAAAACCTTTCACGTGCTGAGGTTTGCCATTGGGTTTAAAGGGTAACAGCATTGGTTTTTTTCCAAGCTGAGTAATTAGTGTAATAAAACTCTCAACCAATTCTGCTTCGTAAAAGCTGGTGAATGGGTCTTGAACAATGAGTACATAATCATTTTGCTCATCGGTACTTAGTTTTTTAAGTAATTCTAAATTAAATTTTTGCGCTTTGTTTACACGTTTGTTGAGTGCAGGAATACTTAGCTGAGGGGTATCAACATAGCCTACCGTTTTTTTAATGAGGCCACTAACTAATGATGTTTTTACAATTGGATTAATAACCCTAGCAAATTTTGCCATTAACGGTGCACTGTTTTCTATATTACCCACTAAGTAATCTTTGAGTGGGCGGGCATAATAACTGTGATAATAATTTAAAAAACGGGCACGGAAAGTTGGCACATCTACTTTTATTGGGCAAGCCGTAGTACACGCTTTACACGCTAAACATTCATCCATTGAGGTTTTTACTTCATGTGAAAAATCGTAAACGCCTTGTTTTTTCTCTCTGCTATGAACAAAGCGCTCCCACCAAGTAATTACTTCACCTTTGTTAAGTTCTTTTTCTACCTCAAGTAAATTAACATCTTTTGACTCTTGAAGACGTAACCATTCACGCATTAGCCCTGCTCGACCTTTTGGCGAATTACGGCGATCGCCAGTTACTTTATACGACGGGCACATTGGAGAGTTTTCATCATAATTAAAACATAAGCCGTTACCATTACAGGTCATTGCATTGTTGAAACTGGTCTTAACATCAATAGATATTTGCTTGTCGAAGTAAGAGCGCTTTTGCCCATCAACGCTAACTAGTGAGTCTTCACTTTCAAGCGGGGTACATATTTTTCCGGGGTTGATTTTATTATTTGGATCAAACGCCGATTTTATTTTTCGTAATTGCGTAAATAAATGCTCACCAAAAAATTCAGGACCGTATTCACTTCTGTAACCTTTACCGTGCTCGCCCCACATCAAACCACCGTATTTTGCGGTGAGTTTTACTACTTCATCTGAAATAGTGCGCAGTAATTTTTCTTGTTCAGGGTCGCACATATCCAGTGCCGGCCTAACATGTAAAACGCCAGCATCAACATGACCAAACATACCGTACTGTAAATTATATCTATCAAGTAGCGCTCTAAATTCAACAATATAATCGGCTAAATTCTCTGGTGGAACGGCGGTGTCTTCTGCAAACGCGAGAGGTTTTTGGCTGCCTTTTACATTACCGAGTAAACCTACTGATTTTTTACGCATTGCATAAATTTTTAATATATCGCTTTTATCGCTGGTTAACTGATAGCCAATAACACCATTAGTTTGATTAGCTACACACTCATCTAATAATTTACATAATGTGTCTACTTTGTCTTTTATGTCTTCTGGTGATACGGCATTAAACTCAACCATGTTGAGTCCTTGCATATCTTTATTAGCAACGTCGGTTATTAAGTCCGATACTGAATGCCAAATAATATCTTCGCGGGCAAGATTTAATACTTTGCTGTCAACGGTTTCAACTGAAGTTGCGCGGGCATCAACTAAAAATGGTGAATGGCGAAGCGCAGAATCAAAACTGTCATATTTTATATTTATGAGGGTTTTAAATTCTGCGATAGGTGTTAGGTTTAATTTTGCTTCAGTAACTATGCCTAAAGAGCCTTCTGATCCGGTTATTAAGCGGCTCATATCAAAAGTTTGTAAGTCTTCACTTAGCACATGCTCTAGGTCATAACCGGTTAAAAATCTATTTAACCGTGGAAATTTGGCTAATATAGCGTCGCGTTCATTAAGTGATATGTCTAATACTGTTTTGTAGAGTTTGCCAATTAAGGATTCCTGATCGGCAATTATTTTTGCTTTTTCAATGTCTATTGGACTGGTAGACATTGCAGTGCCATCAACTAAATAGGTGGTTAGCCCTAAAACATGGTCGCTGGTTTTGCCATAAACTAAGGAGCCTTGCCCCGATGCATCAGTACTGATCATGCCGCCAATAGTGGCGCGGTTACTAGTAGATAAATCGGGTGAAAAGAAAAATCCATACGGTTTTAAAAAGTCGTTAAGTTGATCTTTTATCACACCGGTTTGAACTCGTACCCAACCTTCTTCAACATTTATCTCGAGGATTTCACGCATATAACGTGATAAATCAACCACAATACCGGGCGTTAAAGATTGACCATTTGTTCCTGTGCCGCCACCGCGAGGACCAAAAGTTAACGATAAAAAAGGGTCTTGCGATGCTATTTGCAGAGCAACTTGAATGTCTTTTTCGCTTTTAGGAAAAATAACACCTTGCGGAAGCTGCTGGTAAATACTGTTATCGGTTGATGCTGTGAGTCTGGTTGCATAACTTGCGTCTGTATCTCCAGTAAACCCTTGATTTTTTATAGTATTTAAATAATTTGCGACAAGCTCGGTCGCGGCATCTTGTTGTGTAATAGTTGCTATCATGGCGGCGCTTATTAATGCATTTGTGTAATTATATCATGGCGATGGCTAATAGAAATTGAAGATTTTACAGTTTGTAACACTCTTTTTATCGATATATGAGCAGCTGCAATTATAATCAAGTTAAACGCCTACTATGAGGTTTATATGAAAAAACTACTAATGCAGATCAGCGGAACACTGTTTATTTTACTCGGATTATTGTTTGCTGTGGTGCCAGGGCCATCGTTAATATTTTTTATTGCAGGCTTATTCTGCTTTTCTATGTATTACCCTAAAGCAAGAGGGTATTTAACTTGGTGTCAAAAAGCACTGACTCGTTCATGTGCCTATTTAGATAAAAAATTAGCAAAAAATTAATTTTTAGTCATAAAAAATGCCAGCAGTTGCTGGCATTTTTTAACGAGGTAACTTACTTAGCAAGTTTATCTGCTAAGTATAACCATGTTTCTAGTACTGTATCTGGGTTTAGCGAAACAGAGTCAATGCCCTGCTCTACTAACCATGCTGCAAAGTCTTCATGATCTGAAGGACCTTGACCACAAATACCTACATATTTACCTTTTTCTTTGGCTGTTTTAATAGCCATAGAAAGTAGCTTTTTGATTGCAGGGTCACGCTCATCAAATAGGTGAGCAATTAAACCTGAGTCGCGATCAAGACCAAGCGTTAACTGTGTTAAATCGTTAGAACCGATAGAGAAACCATCGAAGTATTCTAAAAATTCTTCAGCCATTAATGCATTTGACGGAAGCTCACACATCATGATTACTTTAAGACCATTTTCGCCACGTTTAAGGCCATGTTCTTCAAGTAATTCAATAACGCGTTTACCTTCTTCAAGGGTACGTACGAATGGGATCATGATTTCGATGTTGGTCATATCCATGCTGTTTCTTACGCGTTTTATAGCTTCACACTCAAGTGCAAAACAATCACGGAAGTCTTCAGAGATATAACGTGCAGCGCCACGGAAACCAATCATTGGGTTTTCTTCTTCTGGCTCGTATTGCTGGCCGCCCACTAAGTTAGCATATTCGTTTGATTTAAAATCAGACATACGAACAATTACACGCTCTGGTGCAAACGCACAACCTAAGGTAGAAATACCTTCAACTAGTTTACCGATGTAGAATTCAACAGGTGATTCGTAACCGGCAATCATGTCTGTGATTTCTGCTTTTAATGAATCTGTTTGTGCATCAAAATTTAATAACGCTTTAGGGTGAACGCCAATCATACGGTTGATGATAAACTCAACGCGCGCAAGGCCTACACCTGAATGTGGTAAACGTGCAAAATCGAATGCGCGATCTGGATTACCAACGTTCATCATTACTTTCATTGGAAGTTCAGGCATTTCGTCAACACGTGAAGTAAGTACTTCAAAGTCTAAAATACCTTCGTAGATGAAACCTGTATCGCCTTCGGCACATGATACAGTAACTTCTTGACCTGCTTTAATTAAGTCTGTTGCATTACCACAACCAACAACGGCTGGAATACCTAACTCACGTGCAATGATTGCAGCATGACATGTACGACCACCACGATTTGTAACAATCGCAGCCGCGCGTTTCATAATAGGTTCCCAATCAGGGTCTGTCATGTCGGTAACTAAAATGTCACCTACTTGTACTTGGTCCATCTCTTTGATTGAATCAAGTACACGTACAACACCACTACCAATTTTATGACCAATTGCACGGCCTTCAACAACAACATTGCTGCTGCCATTTAGTTGGAAGCGTTCCATTACGTTTGTGTCTTCGTTTGAACGAACAGTTTCTGGACGCGCTTGAACTATATATAGTTTGCCATCGTTACCATCTTTTGCCCATTCGATGTCCATTGGACGACCGTAATGCTTTTCAATGATTACAGCTTGTTTGGCAAGATCTTGCACTTCTTCATCTGTAATCGAAAATTTGTTTGAAAGTGCTGAGTCTACGTCAACAATTTCTACTTGTTTGCCATGAGCTTTGTCTTGAGAGTAAATCATTTGAATGGCTTTAGAGCCAATGTTACGACGTACTACAGCTGGCTTGTTTTTAAGTAGCGTTGGTTTATGAACATAAAACTCATCTGGGTTAACCGCACCCTGTACAACCATTTCACCCAAGCCATAGCTTGATGTGATAAACACTACATCTTCAAAGCCCGATTCAGTATCAATACTGAACATTACACCTGATGCTGATTTATCAGAGCGTACCATGCGTTGAATACCCGCTGATAACGCTACACCACGATGATCGTAGCCTTGGTGAACACGATAAGAAATAGCGCGGTCGTTAAATAACGAAGCGAATACGTGTTTAATAGCAGTCATTACAGAATCAATACCAACAACGTTTAAGAACGTTTCTTGTTGGCCTGCAAACGAGGCGTCTGGCATATCTTCAGCAGTAGCTGATGAACGAACAGCAAATGAAACATCTGCAGAAGCGTCACCATGAAGTTGGCTGTATGCATCGCGGATTGCTTTATCTAGACTAGGTTGGAATGGGGTATCGATAATCCACTGACGGATATCGGCGCCGACTTTGGCGAGTGTGTTTACATCATCAACATCAAGAGTATCTAAAATGTCGTGAATTTTTGCGTTGAGTCCTGATTGTTCTAAAAACTCGTTAAAAGCGTCTGAGGTAGTAGCAAAACCACCTGGGACTTGCACACCTGCGTTAGCTAAGTTTGAAATCATTTCACCAAGTGAGGCATTTTTACCACCAACTCGAGGAACATCTTGCATACCAAGCTCTTGATACCAGAGAACGTATTCTTGCACGGATCTTTCTCCAAAAAACAAATTGTAGTACTAACTGTGAGAGTTAAGAAAGAAAACCTTTTATAAAGGTCGCCCCCATTCTACACTGGCAAACGTCCTCACGTAAACCGTGATACACTTATTTTAAAATTAAATGTAATAAAAAAGAGGCTTTATGAGAACTGCGTTTTATATTTCAGATGGTACGGCAATCACATCTGAAGTGTTTGGTCATGCGACCTTGTCTTTATTTCCTGTCGAATTTAATCATAAAACAATTCCTTTTGTAGAAACCGAAGAAAAAGCGCATGAAATCAAAGCGCTTATTAACGCCACATCGTCTAAGCAAGGTGAGAAGCCTCTAGTGTTTTTTACTTTTGTGAATCATAAATTATCGGAAATTATTCGCTCTGCAGATGCTGTCTCGTATGACTTTTTAACAACCTATAGCGAAAAAATTGAAAGCGAATTAAACGTTGCCCCAGTACCTAAAGTACATAGAACCCATTCAATACACGAAAAAAGTTATGACTTTAGAATTGATGCAGTTAACTATGCTTTAATGAATGACGACGGCGGTAATATTAAAAACTTTGCTGAGGCTGATATTATTTTAGTTGGCGTTAGTCGAAGCGGTAAAACGCCAACAAGCCTCTATTTGGCCCTGCAATACGGTATTAAAGCGGCCAACTATCCGATCACAGAAGATGATTTAGAAAGCGAAGGGTTACCCAAGTGCTTAGTGCCTTATAAGCATAAACTGTTTGGTTTAACTATAGACCCTGAGAGACTGGCTGCGATCAGAGATAGACGAATGGCAAATTCAAAATATGCATCAATTAGACAGTGTCGTATTGAAGTGCGCGAAGTAGAAATGCTCTATAAGAAGCATAAAATTGCTCATTTAAATTCTACCCACCATTCGGTTGAAGAGATCTCAGCAAAAATCATTTCTGATACAGGTCTTGAGCGTCGTAAGTACTAACAAACTAACATGTGATTTAAGCATGTAATTACACACAGCACACAAAAAAGCCGCTAAATAATAGCGGCTTTTAACATATTAGGAAGGCGTATTACTTGCGAGCATCTTTTAAAAGGTCTGCAACTAAAAAGCCAAGCTCTAATACTTGATCGGCATTTAAGCGAGGGTCACATTGAGTTTTGTAACGCTGCGCTAAGTCATCATCTGATAGACCGTATGCACCACCGGTACATTCAGTAACATGTTGTCCGGTCATTTCTAAATGAACACCACCTGCGTATGAGCCTTCAGCTTTGTGAACAGCGAAGAACTGACTAATTTCGCGCATAATGTTATCAAAGCTGCGAGTTTTATAACCTGAGCTGGCTTTCTCTGTATTGCCATGCATTGGATCTGAGCTCCAAATTACCTTACGCCCTTCTTGCTGTACTTTGCGAACAAGCGCCGGTAGCTTCTCTGGTAATACATCTGCACCCATTCGTGTAATGAGCGTTAACCTGCCAGGAATGTTATCTGGGTTTAGTGCATCAATTAAACGGATAAGTTCGTCAGGATCCATACCTGGGCCAACTTTAACGCCTATTGGATTTTTAATGCCCTTAAAGAATTCAATATGAGCATGGTCTAACTGACGTGTACGCTCACCAATCCAAACAAAGTGCGCTGAACAATCGTACCAGTCGCCTGATAAATGGTCTCTACGGGTTAATGCTTCTTCGTAGCCTAGCAATAACGCTTCGTGTGATGTATATAAATCTGTTTCTTTTAAGCTTGGCGCTATAGTTGAATTAATACCACATACTTCCATGAACTCTAAAGCGTCTTGAATTTTATCTGCCAGCTGTTGGTATTTTGCTTTTTGTGGATTAGCAGCAACAAAGCCCATGTTCCAACGGTTAACCTGATGTAAGTCAGCAAGCCCACCTTGTGCAAAAGCACGTAGTAGGTTGAGTGTTGCCGCACTGTGATGATACGCGGTCATTAAACGCTGAGGGTCTGGAATACGTGCTTCTTCAGTAAACTCAAAGTTATTTACTATATCACCACGGTAAGATGGTAACGAAACACCGTCTATTGTTTCTAAGTCGGCTGAGCGTGGCTTAGCGTATTGACCTGCCATACGTGCAATTTTTACAACTGGGCATTTACCGCCATAGGTTAGTACTACAGCCATTTGTAAAATGGTCTTAAATGTATCGCGAATATTTGCAGCGTTAAAGTCACTAAATGATTCTGCGCAGTCACCACCTTGAAGTAAAAATGCGCGGCCTTCACACACATCTTCAAGTTGTTTAAACAAACTTCTAGTCTCTTCTGCAAACACTAAAGGCGGTGCGCTTTTAAGCTGGCCTTCAACAGATTTTAATATGTCTTGATCTGGGTACTGTGGCTGCTGCAGTATTGGCAGTTCTCTCCAACTATTTGGGTTCCACGATTGCATGTTCATTCCTCATTCCTATTACCTGATGTATTGAAATTAACGTATGCAGAGGGCTTTGTTCAAGGACTAAATCGACTATTTACCAATTATTTAGTTATTAGGTAAATTTAAATAGGATTATTATCTATGATTTAACTATTTTATTGATAATAAATATATAAATAAAGAACACTAATGCATTAAAAAACAATAGGATAAATAGTAAGAGTGGTATTTATTAAGCTTTGCTTGCAGCCACTTAGCTAAGCTGTATAAGATAATGTTAACACAAGGAACACATCATACTTAAATTAACTATATGTATTCTTAACTTTACAGTTAAAATTAAATATATCAGCCGTCAGCTATGTAGTTTCAAATATATATGCTAGCTGAGTAGTTCTGCTGGTTTATACCTACTCCTTCACACTGCATTTATATATAACTATTAGTAAGTTAGAAAATATTATTATTAAAATGATCATACCAACAGTAAAGAACACATCATACTTAATTTCATTTAATATTAATCTTAGCGATGCAGTAATATTTAAGAAATAACTACCAAAAGAAAAGGTTATTTGCGAAAATAGCTAAATAGTAAGATGTGTTCTTGGTGGTGTTATGGTTACGAAGGTACAAATTAGAAGTCAGTTTGATTTACTCAATGAGTTAACGCTTAGGCTAATTGAGGAGCTTAAAGAATATGGGTTTGCTAAAGCTGAATACTATCAACTGCCAGAAATAAGCAGTATAGATGAAAATATAATTCCCGAGTCGATTGCAGTATCTAAAATTACAGGGGAACTAGCACAAAAGGCTATTTTAAATTCTTTTTCTGATATGTATAAAAAGCCTGGTCTGAGTAGTCGCGTATTAAAGCGCCACCCTGGTTTATTAATATTACAAGATGCCAACAAACAAGCCATTATTGATCGGATTGCTCAAGTTAATAATGCAAAAGCGGCATTTAAAAATTGTATTTTGGCGATAGACAATAACGATGCTCGATTTGAAGCCGTACATAATGCTATGCCAAATTTAATTACGCTTGCCGCTTATCGTAAAATTCATAGCGAAAGCGAATCCCCTTTTTCAGTTCGTTTTACTTGGATGCATAAACACGCCACTAAAACACTCACAAAAAAGATGGCTCTTGAAATGCTCGAAAAGTCCGCTGGGTATAAAAACCCAAGAATGATTGATCAGCAAAAATGGCAATCATTGGTTGCTCAAGAACAAGTTCGTGTTGCCAGTCTAGGTGAAAAAGAAAAATTACGAATTAGGCGCCCTACCCGAGTTAGCCCACAAGTTAATGTTAGATACACGGCTCAAAATCGTTATCATGTTAGTGCGGCCTTACCTTTTATTCTTATAAACCCACAACCCGATGTTAAGTATGGCCAACTGCCGAGTTACGAAAAACCGTTATCACATCCACGAAAACGTGAGTATGACTTTCTGGTAGACCGTTTATATTTAGAACAAGTAACAAAGTAATTATGTTAAAAAGGCCACTTAATGTGGCCTTTAATATAACTACTGGTAAAAATTAATATAATTATTTTTCTACAATTTCTTCCAGCTTATCTTCATCAATTAATACTGCATTTTCAACAATGCGTTTACCACCTTGTATCTCTATCCGCTTGTTATGTTTATTTAATGCCAGTATCTCATCACAAAACTGATCAGATGGGTGCATTTCATAAGTGTAATCTACAATATTACCTGTTTTATCATCTTTTACATTAGTAATGCTGTACTCAGATATTGCTCCTTTTTCTATTAAATCTTTCATCGTGGTAGTCATATCACGGCGCAGTGCTTTTAATTTATTTTCGGTAATATCATCAGTTGAATAGATAGAGCCATATTTTTCCATAATAGACAGCAATCTAAAATGATATGTTTTTCCTGGGGCAGCATAGCGCCATAAATGATATAAACGTAGCATCATCCAACGCGATAATCCGCGCTTTAACTCTTGAGCACTATTAAAATAATAACCTTTATATTCAAGGTTATCGATCATGTTATGAACAAACGCATTTAAACACGCTACACATTTAACATTTCCGCCTTGGCCTTTTTTACCACTAAAGTGTAAAGACGATAAAAAGTTCATGTTCGACTCGTAGAACGAATCATCAATATCAGAGTTTTTAGTGTCAGTAGCAGAATATTTAAAAGAAAGTTTTGAACCTTGTAATGCTTCGAGCGATTCTTTAATTTGTGGGTAAGGCATAGATTGACCTACCGCTTTAAGTTCTTGTGCTAATTCGTTCATAGAAAACACAACGGCATATTGAATACCGGACTTAAAATTAATTTTTACTATTTTACCTTTTGAAGCAAGGCGAATAAGTGCACGCTCAACTTTTTCTTCTCTATCTGATGGCCAAACTAAGTATTCTACGTCTTCACCATCTTTACGAGTACTTACCACAGCCGGTGTTATTTTAATTTCACCATCGTATAAAATACCGTCTACTTTTTCAGATATCTTACGTGTAATAATGGTTTTTTTAGGGGCTTCTTCAAGTGGCAGCTTTTTATGTCCTGAGCGAACAAAGCGTCCCCACAGATCATAATGGTTAAATGTGTTAGAGTAAGCGCGTAACCCATGGGCTGCATTTTCTATCGAAATTCGCACATCTTTATTATCTGTAAATAGTGCTAAGCTTTCGTTATCAATTGCACTTTCCACCCCGTGAATTTGGCCCCTAAGTGTATCGGGCAAGTTATCTACCGAGATGTTGACCTTTCGGCTCATGGTTTTTATTTCCGTTTTTATTGTGACAGCTAATAACAACACATAAAGCCACAAAAGTTAAATGTTTAAGTTAGTATAAAAGCGATCTGACTTCAAATAAAATGCACAGATCAATATTTTACTAAGAAAAAGTAAAAAAATGAGATTTCAGATCAGGTTTTTACTAACTAGGCTTTAATAAACCGAATTTTTACTAACTGAAGAATAAATTTGTCCATTGCAAAGTGTTTTTTTTTAAATTTAGCACGACAAATGACAGCAAAAATGAGAGGCCTGTGGATAAGCTTAGTTCCAGTTAGCATAGATCTGATCTGTACTTACTACAGATCAGATCTATACTAATTAAACCGCTTATTATTCCTGATGGTGGGTGCATAACTTTATAATTTACTTAGTAAAAACATGATCTACAGCATCTATTTTGTGAGTAACTCAGTGCTTAACCTGTGCGTAACTAAGCTGCTAAATATTTGCTTAGTAAAAAGGTGATCTGCCAGTAGATAAGGATCTGATCTTAACCACGTACAATGCTGATCCAGTTTTTTTAACATTGTTTATATAAATCATAATGTTATATGTATATTTTAAGGCCTTAGCCTTTAATACCTTATATATTTAACCATACTTAAACTTCTTTATTTATACTAAGCAATATTAAAGGCGTAAAATTATTTTATATGTCATGTATTTAAAATGCATGTCGCCTTAAATAGTTGTTTACAGCTAATTGAATGGACATTATACTAAACGCCTAACTTTGAGGAATAAAGTATGTCTATCAATAATAATGCGCTAGATACCTACCGACTTTTGAAAGCAACCGCAGAAGTTGCTGAAAAATCACTAGAAGGACGTATTCAACATTACCGCGCCCATCTTAAATCTGAAGAAAAAGAATTAAGAACCTACACCCAAAAAGCCGCTGCTGATTTACTTGGTTGTAATAATCGTACCTTAAAAAGACGCCATGACAATGGTGATTTTGACGATTTAAACATAAAACGCGGTGCAAACGGTCATTACGCTTATACGTTGGTTAATATTTTTGCCATGGCCGATATAATGGATATAAAACCCGATCATCGTGCACCGACAGACAAACTCCAAGTTATTGTTATTAATTCACTAAAAGGTGGTTGTGGTAAAACAACGAGCATGGTTAATATTGCTGCAGCACTTGCAACTACTAACATCAAGCGTTACCGAATTGGTATTATCGATTTAGATCCGCAGGGGTCATCATCTAGCTTTTTCCCATCTTCTGAGCCCGATCCAATTACTGTTGGTGATTTAATGCGTGACTGCATTGATCTTGAAGAAGGTGAAACCTGGCCTGAATTTGTTTCAAACTCTTTTTTACCAACTCATATTCCTAATATTCGTGTTTTACCCTCAGGTATGGATGATTTTTATTTTGAACACGAAACTGCAACGTTGCTTAAAGACACCTCAAACTATGAGCAAACTCGCCATTACCATAAGCTGTTAGAGCGTGTTATCGAGCCAGTAAAAGATGAATTTGATATTTTACTAATTGATACAGCTCCTACTCTTAACTTTATGTTTTATAATGCATTAATGGCTTCTACAGCGATGCTTATACCGGTTCATCCTGAAGCGGTAGACTTTGATGCTAATAATAAATATTTAAAACGTTTAGGTGAGATTTATCATACCGTTGCAGCTCTTGGTCACGATGGTTGGGACTTTATGCAATTTTTGGTTACCAATTATGTAAAAGGTAATCACTCACAACGTGACATAGTTAAAGACGTAAGAAGCGCCTTTGGTCGCCAAGTCATGAGCTACCCTATTAATCACAGCTCAGCAATTACTGCGAGTTCATCCTCGTTTAATACTATTTTTGATCAAAAAGCGTCTGACAGTTTAGCGAGTAGAGAATCGTTAATGCGCGCACAAGAAAATATCAAAGATGTTGTTGACGAACTCGAAATGCTAATTCGTTCAAATTGGCAATCTACACAATCAAAATTAAATACGCCTAAGTAAGGATGTTGACTAAAAATGGCTAAAAAACGTAAAAATGACACCCGCTTAGATCCCTTTGCAACCGCTGTTGGCAGTAGCAGTTTAGACGCTCTTTTAGAGCAAGCTAATGCAGGCGATGTTATTCGTATGCCTGCGCCAAGCGATCCTAATCGCGAAATCACCTTGGTTTGTAAAGTGATTGCTCATAACGAGATTGAAAAATCGACTCAGGTTTATGGTAAAAATCGCCGTGTACAAGCGCTTTTAAACGAAAAGTCGGTATCCGATATACTTCCTGCAATTAAAGAAGATGGACGTAATCAGCACCCCGCCCTGCTTTGGGATCAAGGGGATATGAGTCTTGTTCTTGCAGGCTCAAGACGTCGCAAAGCCTGTATTTTGGCTGGTGCAGATTATCTTGTTTTGAGTTCAAGTGATTTTAATGAGCAAGATGCCAAAGTGTTAGCAGTTTCTTCGGATCAATACATTGCTCCAAGTCTTTGGGAGTTAGGTCAAGCGTATCAGCAAACTCGAAACGAACTCATTCAACAAGGCAAAAAAGGATCGTACCGCGAGATTGCCGTTATTGAAGGGGTATCGCATACCGCCATTGCGGATGCTATTAAAGCGTATGAGCAAATATCTGCCGATGTTATAGCTCTTTACCCAACAGCTAATCATGTTGGTAGAGAAGTCGCTAAAAAGCTGATTAACGCAAAGGAGCGAGACGAGGTTGCATTTAACGAGTTAGTTGTAGCACTTGCAAGCAATGATGAAGTTAATGCCTTAGAAGCCGACGACAAGCGCGCTATGCTTATCACTAAACTATTAACCGCAGAGCCTAAAACAGCATTAAAGCGTGAGGCTGTGCTTGAAAACGATTTTATTAGTGTGCAACGTAACCTTAAAAGTGGTGACGTTTCAATAAAAATTAATAATAAAGTGATGACAGACAAGCGCTTAGAACAACTGACTAAACTATTAAGTGCTTTTAATTAGTTAGTAATATCGTGATCTGTAAATGGGCTAGGTTAGTTAAATAGTGATCTAGCCCTATTAATTAGTTAGTAAAAATCTGATCTTCCGTGGTGATAAAAAGCAAAAAAGGCCCGATAAACTACTAAGGATCGTATTTTTACTAACTAAACTTGCTCTATTTGATTAAATTGCTACCTTGTTAGTAAAAACCTGATCTACTCCTAGCAAAACCTCCCTGTTAAGTTAATTTATTGTTTTTATTTTGTAATTTAAACGCCTTTTTTTAGTGAGCAAAATTAAACAATCCTTATAAACCAATTTTTTACTAACCAATCAGATCCAACCAGTTTATTTTAAAAATAATATTGCTTTAGCTCAGCGTTGATAAGGCATATACTGGAAAAATTGTTTTTAAATTTTAATACTTTGAGTGACATGTCTGCTAACTTATCAAAAAATGATTTAATGGCTATTTTTGAAGAAATTAAAAATGAGCAGGCTACCCAGTTTCCTCTTTCTGAGCGATTCATAAAAAAATTGTTTAAACCCGCGGTGTTAGCAAAAGGTAAGTCGTATTATAAAAACGGCCAAATAAGTTGGTTAGAACATAATGCTGATTTTTCTGTGGTTGATTCTACTGTGCAAGGCGATAAGGGCATTGCGTTTAACCAACGAATTGAGATCAATAAATTACCAACTGGCTATTCAGTCGACACTCACTGTACTTGTAATGTTAAAACTAAATGCCGCCATTTGGCTGCAATTTTGTTAAAACTTAAAATTGAACACTCAGGTGAATACGGCGAAGACTATTTTATTAATGACTGGTTTAGCGAACTTAGCTCGCTTAAAAACACCGATCAAGCTCATCCATCACAAGTGTTACTGTTTGTATTAGATATTGAAAACGATAAAGTATTTTTAACGCCTAAAATTGCCAACTACGATAAAAATAATAATTATGCATTAGGTCGCAATTTAACTGAGCAACAGCTTAATAGTTTTGTAACCCCTAGCGACCTGCTAGAAAGTGATTTTAGATTATATAGCTGGATCCGCTCGCAAAATGCGGTCGGTAATATTGAACTCAAAGGTCAATGGGGCTTTAACGCGCTGCAGCAATTACTAGCTACAGAACGATTATTTTTACAGCGTTCGCGAGTACCTATAAAAGCGCAACCTGGCTTACCCCTAAATTTTGTTTGGGAAAAACAAAAAGAAGTCACCCAGTTAAAAATTCACCTAGATCAAATTCCTAATTGGGCATTAATTAAAACTACACCGCCCATCTACTTAGACTTAGATAAATATAAGCTAGGCCGCATTCGCACGCCGCTCAGTGCGGACGAAATTGCTCATTTACAAACAATACCAGCACTTCACGATACAAACTTTGATCGCATTTATAAGCAGCTTGCTGATAATTTTGGTGCCGGTGTTATTCCCCATCCTACTAATGCACCAAGCATGCCTGTTAAGTCGTTGAGTAATGCCGTACTTAAAGTCAGCATGTCGGGCTCAGTAATGGCTATTTCGTTATCGTTTAAGTATAAAAATAAAAACTACTTAGCAGGTACAGCGCCTGAAAAACTAATAAACAGTGCATTTGAAAACACCGTTACCAACGAGCTGGTCAACTTAGGCTTTGATTTTTGTAAAGGGGGTTTACACAGCGAGTTTATTTTTAGTCAGGAATCAGCTATTCACTTACACTGGTTAGCGCATGAGGTGTTACCAAGCTTTAAGCAACGTGGTTGGCAAGTATCAATGAGCAAAATAAATATTGCCGATACTAAAAACCAAATTTCCTTGCATGTAAACAGAGCTGCTGGGCATCAAATGCATTGCAAAGTTGTGCTTAACGATACCAAAGTGGCCACTTTATTTAATGTAAATAATAAACTGTTTGAATCGTTAAATCGTCAAAGCGAATTGTTTTATTACTATCCTGTTGGCCGTCAATTTGGAGTTATAGATAAGGCTGCGTTTAATTTATTAATTGAGTTTAAATTGCGATTTGAGTTTATTAAAACGCGCGACGAATTTAATATTCCACTTTCATACTTACCTGAATTAGTTAAGCACATAGCCATAAATGTTGAGCTACATGATCCGTCATTAGAGCGCTACCTTGATGAGCTAAGCAATGACGCGCTGTTATCGCCCAATATCGCCATTCATGGCTTACACGATTCTGTGGTGCTTAGAGAATACCAGCAAGAAGGCGTAGCTTGGCTTAACTTTTTAAAGCGTAATCAGCTAGGTGGTATTTTAGCGGACGATATGGGCTTGGGTAAAACTTTGCAGGTGATTGCTTATTTAGCCAGTTCTTATAATACTCCGCAGGCTGGCCCTACGCTTATTGTTTGCCCAACAAGCTTAGTGAGTAATTGGCAAAACGAAATTAACAAGTTTGCTAAAAACTTAAAAGTCACCACTATTTTTGGTGCACACCGTAATGATGCGTTGAAACACTTGGCACAAGCACAGTGTATATTAACCACCTATCCGTTATTAAAACGTGACATTGCTTATTATTCGCCACTGTATTTTGAAAACATTATTCTTGATGAAGCGCAGTATATTAAAAATGATACGGCACAGGTATCGCGGTTAGTTAAACGTTTGAATGCCGATTTTAAGCTTTGCTTAAGCGGTACCCCAATTGAGAACAATTTATTTGAATTAAAGTCGTTACTCGATTTTGCTATGCCTTCGCTATTAGGTTCCCAGGCGCACTTTAAGCAGCACTTTCAAGGTCCTATTGAGCGCGAAAGTAACATTGAGCGTGCAGAGCAGTTAAAAGCGTTAATTATGCCGTTTATTTTGCGCCGGACTAAAGCCCAAGTGGCTCAAGAACTGCCGCAAAAAACGGAGCTTGTTAAAGAGTTTGAGTTTGAGCCTAAACAAAAAGACATGTACCAAGGCATAACACATGCGCTTGAAGAAAAACTCATTGATTTATTTGCCGAGCAAGGCGTGCAAAAAAGTAAACTCGCCTTTCTAGAGGCACTATTAAAACTTCGCCAAATTTGTTGTCATCCTAAACTTATTGAGCCAGAAACCGACGCTGCTAGTGCTAAGTTAGAATGGTTATCAAGCCATTTACCTTTAATGCTCAGCCTTGGCCGTAAGGTGATTATATTCAGCCAGTTTACCTCTGCTCTTGATTTAATTGCCGAGCGTTTGAATACACTTAACATTAAATTTAGCATGTTAACTGGGCAAACGCGCCATCGCGATAAAGTGATAGACGAATTCACCAGTGGCACTACTTCGGTATTTTTAATTAGCTTAAAAGCAGGTGGCACAGGGCTTAATTTAACCCAAGCCGATACCGTTATTCATTTTGATCCTTGGTGGAATCCAGCTGTTGAAAAGCAAGCGACCGATCGTGCTTATCGTATTGGCCAAACTAATCCGGTATTTGTGTATAAATTGATTATGGCTAACTCTATTGAACAAAAGGTGTTTCAAATGCAGCAAGATAAACAAGCGCTTGTAGATGCATTATTTACTGAAAAATCAATGAGTTTTACCCAGTTTGATGAACAACAAATGTTGTCTTTAATTAAAAGTTAAAAATTAACAATAATTTTTTGAACTTATTTGAATTGTGGGCGTCTATTAATACAGCTTGGTTAAATTGCAGTTTCTCCAAGTTTTCATGTTGATATCCCATATAGTAGTTACTAGACATAGTAATGATTAAGCCAGCCAGTTCAGCGCTGGCTTTTTTTTTGCCTGAATATTTTAAACTATTTTATTTAAAATATTTTTGAACTAATCAATAATAACTGGGTCTATTAATATGCTTGTAGTTGATATGTTGTTATACAAGTTTCATGTTGATTTCCCTGTTTGATTACTAATTTAGTAGTATTGAGCCAGCTTTATTAGCTGGCTTTTTTTATGCTCTAAATTCAAATTTTTTAAAAATTATTTTGAACTAATTTAATCAGGACGCGTCTACTATTATGCTTGTAGTGATGTGTTGTTATACAAGTTTCATGTTGATTTCCCTGTTTGATTACTGATTAAGTAATATTGAGCCAGCTTTAATAGCTGGCTTTTTTTATGCGCTTAATTTAGTGCGTTACCCCTACTGCTAAAGAGCGTTATTCGTTATGATGGCATGTCACTAAATTTTAAAAGTTTATTTTATGTTTACTTCGTTTTTATCCCATTTAGATTGGTTAAGTGTAAGTGCTGGCGCTATAACAGGCATGGCTATTTGTGGTGTTGTATCAATGCAATTAAGCAAAAAAATAAAGCGCCAAGTAAATGAGCAACAACAACAGTTAATGTTATTACAAAGCCAGCATGAGCAAACACAAAGCCAATATGCCGCGTTGGTTGAAGAGCACGATTTATTAGGACTTACACATCAAGAGCAGCGGGATCAGTCTCAGCATTTTAAAACCCGTTTAACTGAGCAAGAAAAGCAAAGCCAACTTTATAATCAATATTGGCGTAAAGCCGAAGCCGAGCTAACCGCCCTGCGCGAGCAATACAATCTGCGCGATGTAGAGCTTAATAATATACGCACTACCCTTGAGCAAAAGCAGCAACATTTTAGTGAACAACTCGCCCATATAGAGCAAAGTAAAGAAACGCTTAAAAAAGAATTTGAAAATTTAGCTAACCAAATATTAGAAGAAAAGTCGCAAAAATTTAAAACCCTCAATCAAGAAAGCATAGAGCAGTTACTTAAGCCGGTTCAAGGTGAGCTAAAAGGCTTTAGAGATAAAATGGAGTCTATTCACGTTGAAGACTTACAACAACGTGCTGCGCTTAAAACCGAGCTATTGCATTTACAAGCTAAAAGCCAAGCCATCACCGAGCAGGCCGATAAGCTCAGTAATGCGCTGCAAGGGCAAAAGAAAACCCAAGGTAATTGGGGCGAACTCATGCTCGAAAACGTGCTTGATAGCGCAGGCCTGCGCGCTGGCACCGATTACAAGCGAGAAGTGTCGTTTAATACCGAAGACGGCCGTTTGCGCCCTGATGTAGTGGTGTATTTACCCCAAGGTCGCCACTTAGTGATTGATGCAAAAACATCGTTAAATGCCTACACCCGTTATGTAAATGCCGAAACAGAGCTTGAGTCTCAACAAGCGATTAAAGAGCATGTAAATGCCGTAACTGCCCGTATAAATGAGCTGGCCAGTAAATCGTATGACCGCCTACCAGGGATAAACTCGCCTGAGGTTGTTATTATGTTTGTACCCATAGAATCCGCCTTTGTAGAAGCACTTAAATACCAAAGCGATATTTACCAGCAAGCAATAGAAAAAAACATTTTGGTTGCTACCCCTACTACCCTGCTAACCAGTTTAAATATTGTTAAGCAGTTATGGCGCTTTGAAGAGCAAACTAAATATTCAAAAGAGCTGGCTAGTCGTGCTGAGCGTTTTTACAGTAAGCTCAACGGCTTTTTAACCAGTATGGAAGGCGTGGGTAAACAGCTTGATAAAGCCAAAGAAACTTACGATAAAGCATTTTCTCAGTTATACCGTGGTAAAGGTAACTTAATTAAACAAGCCTCAGAATTTAAAGAGCTGGGTGTATCGGTGCAAAAAGAATTACCTCAAGAAAGCGTTGAACGCGCTCACTTAGAGCTTGATGAATAAACACCACATATAATATTTGCGCACTGAAGTTGTGCGTTTATGTGGCTAGTTATTTACTGACGGCGCAGGCACTATAATAATACCTGTCCTTTAGGATTAACCACATGCAACGCCCAACCGTTTTTTTCATTTCTCATGGTGGCGGCCCAATGCCATTACTAGGTGATGCCAACCATGCAGAAATGCGATCCTGCTTAGAACAGGTTGCCGCTAAAACCCCAAAGCCCTCTGCTATTTTAATGGTCAGCGCACATTGGGAAGCTCAACCAATTAGTATAACCGCGCACTCTTCACCGCCACTTATTTACGATTACTACGGTTTTCCTGAGCAGGCGTATCAATTAACTTACCCTTGTGTTGGCGAGCCGCAACTTGCCAATTTAGTACAGCAAGCGCTCACAACACGTAATATTGACTCAAAACTCGATCCACAGCGTGGCTACGATCACGGTATGTTTGTGCCGTTAAAAATTATGTACCCAGAGGCCGATATTCCCTGTGTGCAAATATCCTTGCATCCAAGTCTTGATCCGCTGTTGCATGTTGAAATTGGTAAAGCGTTGCAAAGTATTGATTACGATAACTTATTAATTATAGGCTCAGGCTTTACCTTCCATAATATGCGCGCTTTTGGTGTTACCCAATCAAGCGATGTTAATCAGCAAAATCAGGCATTTGAAAATTGGCTGGTAAGCACAATCGCAGATCAAACATTAACCGAGCATCAGCGTGAACAGCAATTATTAGCATGGCAGCAAGCCCCAGCTGCACGCTTTAATCACCCCAGAGAAGAGCACTTGTTACCACTACATGTATGCTATGGCGCTGCTATGTGTTCAAGCACTGAGGTATTTGAATTAAATATTGCTAATAAGCGAGCCAGTATGTATTTGTGGCAATAATAAAAAACACGCCAGACTTTACTAGGCGTGTTTTTTGGTTCTACTGCATTTATTGCAGCGGTTAAGCGGCAATTACCATTTCATTTCACCTTTATGAACTTTAGCGCCAATGCTAAGAGCCATAGGTAACACAGCCTCTGGGTATGTATTTGTCATTTTATCTATCAGCAGTTTACTGCTATTACTACTTTGCTTAGCGTGTGCAAAATCCTTTAAATACTGGATTGAAAAATCAATATTTGCAGCATCTAATTGAGTGCCTGCTTTCATATGCCCAGGGATCACCACGTCAGGGTTGAGTGCTTTCATTTCATTAAGTTGCTTTGCCCATGCATTTTGCTCTGCTTGAGTTTGTGCATCGGCCATCCATAAATGAACATTAGCGTATACAGCCACATTTCCTAAAATAGCTTTGTTATCAGGTATCCATAAATAAGGACGATGATTCTGCTCACCCTCTGTGCCACGAATTTCTATGCTGTGGCCTTCTATTTTTAAGTTATTACCATTAAATACCTTAGGAACAACGGGATTTTTTGGGGCGTTTTCACCCATTTTTGGCGTCCAAAAAGCAAGTTTACCTTTAAGCTTTGCTGCTATTTTTTGGTGCACTGCCGGTGTGGTTATAATCTCTGCGTCAGGAAAAAACTGCTGTAACACTTCAGCGCCAAAGTAGTAATCAGGATCGGCTTGGCTAATAAAAATAGTCTTTAGTTGTTTACCAGAGTCAATTACTTTGGCGGCAATGCGCAGTGCATCTGCTTTGGTAAATCCGGTATCAATTAAAATTGCATCGGTACGGCCATAAACCAGCGTGGCATTAACATGAAAGCTATTGCTGTCAGCGTTATACACATCAAGGGTTAGTGGGGTTTCGTCTGCAATAGCGATATTGCTGGCTAATAGTGTGCTTAGTAAAAGAGTGCGTAGGTTCATGGTATTCTCATCATTGGTTGCTAATGCGAGCATAATAAAGGTTTGATATGTTCAGAAAAACAACCAATAATTAGCATCATTGTTTCATAAATCGTGCAAATACTATGGATAAACTCACCGCAGCGCAGGTTTTTGTGGATGTTGCCTACTCAGGCAGTTTTACAGCAAGCGCAGAACGCCTTGAAATGTCACGCCCTATGGTTACTCGTCATATTGAGTCGGCAGAGGCTTGGTTAAATACGCGCTTATTGCATCGCACTACCCGTAAAGTAACGCTTACCACCGCCGGCGAGGCCTGTTTACCCGAAATAGAGCAATGGTTAGCACAGGCTAACCGTTTAGTTGAACAAACAAAAAGCCAGCAACAGTTGTCAGGTAAAATACGAGTAGCGACCAGTATGTCGTTAGGTTTTGCACAATTAGCCCCTATATTTACACGTTTTATGAAACGTCACCCTAACGTGCAAATAGACATAGATCTTGAAGACTCAACCACAGATCTAATAGAGCAACGTGTTGATTTGGCAATACGTATTGCAGCCAATCCTGATCCATCGTTAATAGGTAAACCTATTGCCGAGTGTGAATCTATATTAGTGGCCTCAGCCGACTACCTTGCTGATTATCCGCCAATAACGACACCACAACAGTTAAGCGCTCATCAGTGTTTAGGCTATAAAAACTTCGACCGATATATTTGGCATTTACACAACGGGGATGAGTTTCAATCTGTTGATGTTAAATGCAATTTAAGTGCAAACGAGGCCACCACATTACTTCATGCAGCCATAGCCGGTGGTGGTATTTCAGTACAGCCTACGTATTTGGCAAATCAATATATACTTGATGGTCGCTTGCAGCGTGTATTAGCGCCATGGACATTAAACCCAATGAAAATATATGTGCTTTACCCTTCTCGTCAGCATTTATCGGCAACAGTAAGAGCACTAATCGACACGCTCAGTGATGAATTTAAAAATCCAGCATGGTAATTAATTATAAAAGTTTGGGTTTAAACCATAGCTTTGTGCGTTAAGCATGCTGATATTCTGTAGGTTATTTTGTTACAGTAAATGTAATAAGCGCCTTAATCCATAAAGGTCAGCAGACCCAAGGAACAATAATAATGAATCTGATCAAAACATCGGGCTTGGCACTGGCCATTGTTGCGGGCTTAGGCTTGCAAGCATGTTCAAGTACCAGCATAACAACCAACAATAATGCAGCGATTAGTACCGTGAATAATCCATTAAGCCTAGCGCAAATTTATAAAGATAAAGAGTTTAAAACCCAGCGAAGCACTTACTTTAAGTGGCTAGACGATGGTACCGGCTACACTGTGCTTGAAGAGCGCGAAAGCGAAAAAGAAAAAGCAGATGATAACAACTCCGATGACGACAAAGAGCACGGCGTAAAAGGCAACGACATTGTATTTTACAATGCTGACGGCACAGGCCGTAAAGTACTTGTTGAGTTTGAAAAGCTGTTGCCAGAGGGCGCAGACGAGCCATTTGCAATCGAAAGCTATCAGTGGTCAAAAGACGGTAAATGGCTGATGGTATTTACCAACAGCGAGCAAGTTTGGCGTTCGCGCAGCAGAGGCGACTTTTGGTTACTTAACCTTGAGACAAACCAATTACAGCAATTAGGTGGTAAAGACGTTGAGCCAACTAAGTTAATGTTTGCTAAGTTCTCGCCAGATAGCTCAAAAGTGGCTTACGTACGCGACAACAATATTTATATGCAAGCGGTTGGTAGTAACGATGTAACCGCGCTCACAACCGATGGCAGTGCCACCATTGTTAACGGTAATTTTGATTGGGTATACGAAGAAGAGTTTACTATTGCCGATGGTTTTCGTTGGAGCCCCGACAACAAATCAATTGCCTATTGGCAGCTTGATACCAGTGACGTTAAATTTTTCACTATGCTCAACAACACTGACGAACTGTACCCTACCCTTAAAGAGTTCCCTTATCCTAAAGCGGGTGAAACCAACTCTGCCGTGCGTGTTGGTGTGGTAAGTCTTGCTGATAAACAAACCCGTTGGGCTGAGCTTGAAGGCGATAACCGCGACCGTTATATTCCGCGTATTAGCTGGGCAGGCACTGGTAATGAGTTAATGATCCAAGACTTAAACCGCCCACAAAGCCATAACAAAGTGTGGTTGTTTGATTGGCAAAAGCAGCAACTGACTAAAATTTTAGAAGACAAAGACGATGCGTTTATCGAATGGTTTTATAAAGCAAGCTGGTCAAAAGACGGTGAGTTTTTTATTTGGCATAGCGAACGCGACGGTTGGCGTCATCTTTACCGTGTATCGCGCGATGGCAAAACTATTATCGACCTAACCCCAGGCGATTTCGACATTATTGATATGCTTTCCATCAATGAAGACAAAAACGTAATGTATTTTATTGCCTCGCCAAACGATCCTGGTCAGCGTTATTTATACAGCACACCGCTTGATGGCAGCAGCAAACCGGTGCGAGTAACACCTGCTGAGTTTGAAGGTTCAAACAGCTACTACATGTCAAAAGATGCCTCATGGGCAATGCACACTTACTCAAAGTTTGGTAAGCCACCGACTAAAGAGATTATTAAAGTGGCAGATCATAGTAATGTAAAAACCTTAGTTGAAAATACAAAGCTCAGACAAAAGCTTGCTGAGCAGAGCTTACCAAAGCATGAATTTTTTAAAGTAAACGCGCAAGATGGTACCGAGCTTGACGGCTACATTATGTTCCCTGAGAACATGGATAAAAGTAAAAAATACCCGATTGTTTTTTACGTATACGGCGAACCATGGGGCTCTACCGTGCAAGACCGCTGGGAAGGCAACAGTTACCTGTATAAATCACTGTTAACGCAAAAAGGCTTTATTGTGGCATCGGTTGATAATCGTGGTACACGTGCACCAAAAGGCCGCGATTGGCGCAAATCGATTTATAAAAAAATTGGCTCAATTACCGTGCAAGACCAAGTAGACGCCCTAGATGCTATGGCTAAACGTTGGGATGTAATAGACACAGACCGTGTTGGTGTGTGGGGGCATTCAGGGGGCGGTAGTTCAACCCTTAACTTACTGTTCCGCCACGGTGATAAATTTAAAGTTGGCATTGCCTCAGCACCGGTGCCAGATATACGTTTATACGACACCATTTATCAAGAACGTTATGCGGGTAACCCAAACACCGATCCTGAGAGTTACGATAACACCTCGCCTATTACCTTTGCTAAAAACCTAACTGGAAAGCTATTGCTTATTCACGGCACAGGCGATGATAACGTGCATTATCAAGGCTCAGAGCGCTTAATTGACGAGCTTGTAAAGCACAACAAGCAGTTTGAATTTTTCTCATACCCTAACCGCTCACATAGCCTACGTGAAGGCAAAGGCACCACGTTGCATTACCATACTATGATGGCTGACTTTTTTGAAAAGCACTTACTAAATAAGTAACCGCTTTAAAAAAGGAAAATACTAAAGCCGCACACTAATTATTAGTGTGCGGCTTTTTTAATCAAAATGTAACGGGGGTTTACACAACGAGGTGAAAGGTTTTTGATTAGTTGTATATTGGTTGAGGTGAGTACAGTAAAACCTATCACAAAATAATGATAGTTAAGTCAAGATTTTACCCTATTTAATTTCATTAACTTGTGGGGTTTTTTATCATTTATATTTTTACTATGCTATTTTGGTTTAGAGAAAAGAAATCTCTTGATCTAATAAGCTATTTCACAAAAATTCAAGCTCTACTGCTAGCGTTGCAATTTAATTACAAGGATTAGTACATGACTACAAGACGAGACTTTAGTGTCTTTCTAGATAATCTAAAGATTAAGAAGAAAGACACTATTTCGAGTCGTTATGGAAGCATAACGAAGAATCTCAATGAGAAATTTCGAAATTTGGAAAATGATAAAAAAAGTTATAGCCTTCAAGCTGGTTCATATGGCCGCTACTCAGGTATTCAAGGTATTTCTGATCTTGATATGCTGTACATACTACCTCCTAGCTCTTGGCCTATTTACAGAAAAGACCCCGCTAAAGCTCTGGATCACGCTAAAGATGCTATCTGCAAAACTTATAAAACAAGTAAGGTGAGAAAAGATCGTAATGTAGTTGTTGTAGAGATGCAGGACTTTACTTTTGAAGTTGTCCCCGTATTTGAATGGAACGGAATATTTAAATATCCCGATACATATACCGGTGGTTCATGGCGTAAATGTGATACCCGCGCTGAGCTAAAAACGTTCAAAGATCTGAATAAAGAGCGAAAAGATAACCTTCGTAAACTTGCTAAAATGATTCGCGCATGGAAGTTTAGAAATAATATCCAGATGAGTGGGTTTCTAATAGATACTCTATGCTACAATTTTTTTAATGGAAATAACCTATACGATAACACTAGTTTTGGTGGTTTTGATAAAATGCTGGCTGGCTTTTTTGCGTTTCTTAGCAAAGAACCAGTGAAAGATTTCTATTACGCGTTTGGGAGTAACTCCCGAGTTTATGTTAAAAAAGCATTTCAGAATGATGCGGGTACTGCTTTAGATAATGTGAATCAAGCGATTCAAGCAAGAGCTAATGGTCATGAAGAAAAATGCAATCAGCTATATAAGTCTGTTTTTGGCACTAAGTTCCCTAACCGTGAGGCTAAACAAGTATCTGCAATTAATGAGCAGTTTATAGAGGAACTGTTCGATATGGATATAACCAACCAAATTGTCATTGATTGTGAAGTGAAAAGTGACCTAATAACCAAAATGCTATCAAAACTTGGAGGAGCACGAATTCAACCTGAACGGAAACTACACTTCTTTATTAAACAAACAGATATTGTTGAAGATTATGAGGTTAAATGGAAGGTACGGAATTACGGACTAATAGCTGACAGAGATAAAAATCACCGCGGAAATATTATGAATGATAATGGCAGTAAAACTCTTGTAGAAACATCATCTTTCTACGGGGATCATACTGTTGAATGCTACGCCATTAGCAATAACACTGTAATAGCACGTCATCAAATCACAGTCCCTATCGAATAGGAGTTAAACCATGGCAGAACAAGCAATTAAAAAGCAAATTGCAGGTGAGTATTATAATGTCATATATGGTGCCAAACTTCATTTAGCATCGTTTGACATTTGTGAAAAATTACCAACATTGATTAGCGTAACTTCATTATCTTTTGGTGTTCTTGGCTTAGCGTTTAATGATTTCAATACTAATGCTTTGGCTGCACTGCTGCTTATTATAGGTATCGTTGGTATAATTCTAAAACCTCGAGAGCTTCAAAAAGAGCAATACAAATCAATAGGTGATAGCCTTACCCACATAAGCAAAAAGTTAGAGAATACTTATTATAAAGCCGAAATGCAAAATGAAGCTATGGTTGCACAAGCTAGGTCCGAACTTATTCAATTACAGGAAGAGCATAAAGCGGTCAAAATGATGCCTCCGGTATTTTTATCTTCATGGTATGCCCACTATAAGGTTTTTTCTGAACATAATAGTGATTGGATGAGTGCTGAACTTAGTCTAGGGTGGACTGATAAAGTACCTCTGAGCTTGCGCTTATTTGTCATTATCATATTAGTTGCAGCTCTTTTATGGGCAACACCTTTATGCATAACAAGTAAAGCTTGGTCATGGTTTTCTGACTTTTGTATGGATGATAGACAAAAGCAAGAGGTTATGTATGAAACGACAATAATTCCATCTGAAAATTTGAAAACAGAATTAAAGAGAGATGCTGAAGTGAAAGCCAGGGAGGGCACTCATTAGAAAGTTCAGATCAAGCAGGTGGCTGTGTTTTCTTGATCTCTTTATACGAGGGCGTTTAATAAACCATTTGTTGTTACTTTTTTAACCCACTATAAATATGACTATACATCCAATAATGATATCGACTGTTGTGAATATTCAAATTGTTACTCCAAACATCATAATTATTGTTTGATTATTACCATACCCTATATGTATTATCTGAAAGGTATAATTCCGTTACCCTATTTTTAAATACCAAAAGCCGTTACTATCTTGTAACTGGCCCATGAGCTGTTTGCCAGCATAAACATCAAGTGATCTATTATTCATTGCCAGCCACCATGTTCTGGATTTGCATTAGTAATTTATTTTTAGCCTTTTCATCATGTTGAGGTATCACCACATCTATTTTTACTTCTAAGCCTAAAGCTTCCATTAAATCGAACGCGCGGCCAATTGATAACGAGCCTGTGCCATTTTCAAAGTCACTCACTGTATTAATACTAATACCAGAGAAATCTCCCGCAGTTTTTTGATCAAGCTTTTGGCTTTTTCTCACAATGCTTGCCAATTTACCTAATTGTTTTGCTGACTTTATCGTGACTTCCATTACCAATCCAAAATTCACAGTGTTTTGTGAATAATAGTTAAAAAAGTACAAAAAAGCTAATAATTCACAATATTTTGTGAATTATAGCGAAAGTTAACTCACTAAAGGATAAATTCACAGTATTTTGTGAATTAGTAAATTAATAGGCATGAACCTAATAAATTCACAATAAACTATGAATTTAGGTAATTGAAAATTTCACTCTCTTTTTAATCAAAATGGTGTGAGGGGTTTACAAAGCGTTCGTTGGGTTGATTGCAACAAAACTCAACAAGGAAATACTGCTCAATAGGTAATAGTTGAATCGTTTATTACTAAACATGGCTGGCATTAGAGTCGTATTAAAAGAGTAGCATCCTTGCTACTGCAAGTGCGATATTAAGAGCTTGGTTGCGAAGGTTGATACTTATTAACGAGAATGTGCTGCAAACTTTTAAGTGCCCGCTTTATCGCTTGCAGCATACTTCTTCCTTTTGTATTTACATTAATACTGGGTAGCCCAGGCAAAAGAATATTAATTTTGCATTGCTGCAAAGTGCCGTGGCGCTCACTCGAAAGATCATTTATTTGAATCTCTACTTTACGAATATTTAAAGCATGTTTTGCCAATTGGCTTTTTATCAACTTCAAAAGCGACATCTTTTCACTTGCGTTAATTATCTTGTTTTTAACTGTAAGTTTTAGCTTCATGCAATTACACCTTTTAATAGTAACTATGTTGCAGGCATGACTGTAATCTACTAACTTAGTGGCAAAGGAAAAAGCTGATTATTTCTTACTTTAAAACAGGTATTTTCGAATGATTACCAACATCAACTACAATCACTTATATTATTTTTGGCAGGTAAGTAAGCACGGCAGTATTGCTGCGGCGAGTAAAATACTTAATTTAACGCCGCAAACGGTCAGCTCGCAAATTACTAACTTAGAGCAACGATTAGGAAAACCACTGTTTGTTCGCCAAGGCCGAGGCCTACAGTTAACGGAGTTTGGCCATGTAACTCAGCAGTACACCAATGATATGTTTGCTATTGCTCACGAATGGCTAGAAACCACACAAGGCGATACCACGCAATACTCACGAACGTTAAAGGTGGGTATTTCAGATGTGTTACCCAAATCATTGGTGTCGAAGTGGCTAGCGCCTTTAATTAATAACGACCGTATTACCAACTTACACTGTATTGATGGCCAACAAGATGAACTGCTGGCGCAAATGGCGATTCATAAGCTCGACTTAGTGTTAGCCGACAAACCACTCGATACCACTTTATCATTTAAGGCGTTTTGTCATGAAATAGGCAAAAGCCAAATCGCTCTTTTTGGTAACGAAACATGGCATTCGCAGTTACATAAGCAGTTTCCGCAGTCTTTAAATAACAAGCCTCTAGTGCTCCCCGCAAAAGAAAGCCCCGTCGCGCGTGCTATTTATTATTGGCTGCAAGAGCAACAGATTGAAATGACAATAGCAGGCCATGTTGACGACAGCGCATTAATGAAATCACTCGGTGAGCAAGGGTTTGGGATATTCCCTGCGCCTATTTTGGTAAAAGCCGAAGTGGAGCGCCATTACGGCGTAAATTACATTGGTACAATTGATAATGTTTATCAGCATTATTATGCCTTTACACCCGACAGGCTCATTAAAGACAGTATTTATGACGAATTTATAAAGCACGCGCAAATGACGTAGATTTTAGTTAATCGTTTTAAGATTGACGGGCGTCGGGGTGCGGGTTACGGGGGGGCTAAAAGCTATTATTTAACCTCGACGCGGGGTGAACCCGCTGCTACTAGTAGCTAATACGGTAGCAGCGGCTTTATGCCGCGTCTTTTTAAGGCTCATATAAATGCTCTTATCGAGTAAACATATTGATTGCCATTACAATTAATAAGCCGGCAAATATTTTCTTTATGGTTGAAACTGGCAAATAATGGGTGGCTTTAGCGCCGAGTGGTGCGGTAAACCATGAGGTGCATACAATACCCAATAAAGCGGGCAAATATACAAAGCCTGCAAATCCTTCTTTTAGGCTAAATAACTGGCTGCCTGAACTGATATAACCCATTGAACCAAACAGGGCTATCACAATGCCTGAGGCCGAGGCGCAGCCAATGGCTTTTTTCATATCAACAGAAAAAAACGTCAGTAACGGCACTAATACTGCCCCGCCGCCAATACCTATCATGGCAGACAAGCCACCGGTTATGGTCGTATAAACACTCAGCAACCCTTTGTTTGGTAACGGGCGCGCTTTTGCTGAATCATTCTTACCAGAAAAAATCATTTTTAATGCAATTAGCACCACGCTTACAGCAAATACCAAACGCACTACATGCTCGGGTAACAGCGCAGCTATAAAGCCACTAATAAGCGCACCAAAGGCAACGCCTGCCATAACCCAAGGTGCAATATCCCACGGTACATTGCCATTTTTATTATGCGCAATAGCCGACGAGGTCGAGGTAAATAAAATAGAGGCCAGTGAGGTCGCAATGGCAACCACCACTACTTGTTCAGGTGGCAAAGCATTAAAGTGCAGTAATATCATGCTGAGTATGGGCACAATCACCAGCCCGCCCCCTATCCCTAAAAGGCCTGCTAAAAAACCAACACCGCTACCTAATATGGCGCAGTATATAATTAACACTATTAAATCACTCATTCCTTTTGTCTCTTCTTATGTTGTGGAAAGTTCTGCGACGGCGAGCTGCTTAATAAAGCGCTTAAGCTCACCTAAGTTTATTCGAGTATATCAACAACCGTTTATGCAAATTGCATTTTAAGTACTTATGAGCATTGAATAATACTCACGTTTTGTATGAATAAATCACAACAAACGTAAAAACATCTAGAAATCTAGACTTCTAAAGTGGTTTTTGTGAGAGGGTCATAGGTAATTAGCTGAATTTACCCATTTAACTTTGCTACAGAATGAATCTGGCTCATGTTTTACCTGAAATAATACCGTTTTTCTTCATGCTACATAGCGCGTATAAATTTATTAACTCTGCAGAGCACCATTACAGCTAACCCGTTATGTCGGTTTTAACAGCGAGTAATGCGCCATCAATAAAAGCAGCAACAACTCAGATTGAAAGGATACGGCTATGAGCACTGATCTTACATTTACTATTAAAAGCACTAACTTGGATGAAAACTACCATCCGTCAAATAACACACGAATTACGACCAATTTCGCTAATTTAGCTAGGGGTGAAAGCCGCCAACAAAACCTGCGTAATACCCTAAAAATGATCAACAATCGTTTTAATGCACTGGCCAATTGGGATAACCCACAAGGGGATCGTTACGAGGTTGAGCTCAAGATCATTTCGGTTGATTTAGATATTACTAGCAGTGGCCAGGCATTTCCGTCAATTGAGGTATTAAAAACCAATATTATTGACCGCCAAACTAACGAGCGAATTGAAGGCATGGTGGGTAATAACTTTTCATCGTATGTGCGCGACTACGACTTTAGCGTGTTACTACTTGAGCATAACAAAAGCAAACCGCAATTTAGCATTCCCGATAACTTTGGTGACTTACACGGCAAGTTGTTTAAATGCTTTGTAAACTCAAATACCTATAAACAGCATTTTAAAAAGCCACCGGTTATTTGCTTAAGCGTGTCTGATAACAAAACCTATCAGCAAACCGAAAACTTACACCCCATTTTAGGCGTAGAGTATCAGCCTAATGAGTCGTCGTTAACTGAGCAATACTTTAAAAAAATGGGCTTACAAGTGCGCTACTTTATGCCACCAAACAGCGTTGCACCATTAGCGTTTTACTTTTTTGGTGACCTACTTAACGACTACAGCAACCTTGAACTAATTAGCACCATTAGCACCATGGAAACGTTTCAAAAAATTTATCGTCCAGAAATTTATAACGCCAACGCCGCCGCTGGTAGCCGTTATAAACCGAATTTAAAAAATGACGACCATTCGTTAACGCAAATTGTGTATGACCGCGCAGAGCGAGGTCAATTAGCGGTTGAGCAAGGCAAATTTACCGAGCAGCACTTTATTAAGCCTTATCAATCGGTGTTGCAGCAGTTCTCGGCAAGTATCGCTTAATCACACAACAAAATTAAAGGCAGCATTTATTATGAAAAAACTATTACCTACATCATCAGCAGGCAGCTTGCCAAAACCGTCATGGCTTGCTGAGCCCGAAACCTTATGGTCGCCATGGAAATTACAAGGCAGTGAGCTGGTAGATGGCAAACACGACGCCCTGCGCATTTCCCTGCACGAGCAACAAACCGCAGGCGTAGATATAGTCAGCGACGGCGAACAAACCCGCCAACACTTTGTAACCACCTTTATTGAGCACTTAAATGGCGTTGATTTTGAAAACCGTAAAACAGTTAAAATTCGCGACCGTTACGACGCCAGCGTACCCACTGTGGTTGGCCCTGTGTCTCGCACTAAATCGGTATTTGTTGAAGACGCCAAGTTTTTACGCCAACAAACCAGCCAATCAATTAAATGGGCATTGCCTGGGCCAATGACCATGATCGACACCCTGTATGACGATCACTATAAAAGCCGTGAAAAACTGGCATGGGAATTTGCTAAAATACTCAACCAAGAAGCCAAAGAGCTAGAAGCCGCAGGGGTTGATATAATCCAATTTGATGAACCCGCTTTTAACGTGTTTTTTGATGAAGTAAACGACTGGGGCATAGCCTGTCTAGAGCGAGCCATAGAAGGGCTAAAATGCGAAACCGCCGTGCATATTTGCTACGGCTACGGCATTAAAGCCAACACCGATTGGAAGAAAACCCTCGGCACCGAGTGGCGACAATACGAAGAAGTATTCCCTAAGTTGCAAAAATCGAATATAGATATTATTTCGCTTGAGTGCCAAAACTCACATGTACCCATTGAGCTACTCGAACTCGTACGCGGCAAAAAAATAATGGTGGGCGCAATTGATGTAGCCACCAACACTATAGAAACACCCGAAGAGGTGGCCAAAACTCTACGCGAAGCGCTTAAATACGTTGATGCCGACAAGCTCTACCCCTGCACCAACTGCGGCATGGCCCCTCTGCCGCGTGACATCGCAAACGGCAAACTCAATGCTCTTAGCAAAGGCGCAGAGCTAGTACGTAACGAGTTATTAGCAGCGAATGTCGCTTAATTTTTAGTTATAGCTGCTGAAAAAAAGCCACGCCTTAACACATGTTGAAGTGTGGCTTTTTTAATCAAAATGTAAGGGGGGGTTTACAGCTAAAATGCAAGGTTAAAGGCAAAAGGTGTTAGGTTAAAGGTTTTAAGTTTGTTGAATATTGGTTGGGTTGAGTGCAACAAACCTAGTGTAATTAAATAAATTTAACCGAGTCGCTTGATATTAATGACTGAGTGGGGAGTGTCAATAGCAGAAGTTGGCACCATGGCTATTTGCTATAAACTAAACTTGGGAGATAACCCATTTATTGCAGTCTATAATATTGTACTTACCAAACTGCTTTACATTAATAGATGCAAATTCAGTAGAGATTTTTTTAATAACACCATCTAAATTATCATTACTACAAATAGCTAACTTACGTGTGTCCATAGCTTTTGCAAACAACGAAATGGAGCTCCAGTAAGCATAATGCGAATTAGAAATTATTATAATATTTGGAGTGAAACCATAAACAGCGACACCTTGATTCACCGTCTTCTTAAATTTATTTATGTCCGCGTCTGATAATTTATATTTACTATCTAATACAATCTTATAAAGATATGGACTTGCTGAGTGCTTAATCTGATGCATATATTCCTTATCTCATAACGCCGCCATAAGTGGTTAGTAACAGTTGGCTAAAATGTGTAGCGAAGCGGGACCGAGCCAACAGTTACGAATCCGACTTTATGGCGGCATTATGTGCTGATTACTAATATGATTATCCAGCATAAATAACAGCTAGCGACCTTTCTACAAAGTTTAAAAGCTCACCATCTGTAATTTGAACTTGGTCTACCGCTGGATTAGTATCGTGATGAAACTGTCCTGCGTAACGATTTATCTCATTTAGTTCGTTAGTAATGTTTTGAGCATTAACTAAAGGACTTGGTGGTTGCGCATTACTTATCAAGTCAATAACTTGCCCAAACAAAAGGCCTCCATTTATCAAGTTGGGAAAACGTCTATGTAGATACCCTTCAAGCATAGGCCGAATTGATCTAGCTATTTCCATATTGCTTTGAGCATTCCCAACTAAATATTCATCAAGCATGCGGTGGCATTTGAAATATGCACTTTCACATTCTTGATCAAGATTTATTGCATCAAAGTCACTATAGCGATTAATGACAGATTTTAACTTTAAACATTTAATTTCGTTAGGGTTTCCTGTTCGCAACACATCATCACGAAGATTACGAAGAAAATGAACATCATGTGCAAGAACAATTATTTGCTTACAGCTGTCATGCAACCTCTTCAAAACAGTACGTGTTTGCTGCTTTCTATTAAGGTCTAAGCTACACATTGGGTCATCTATTACAATAACCTTGTTGGCTAAATCAGGATCAGATTCAGCAGAGGCTATGAAGAAAGCAAAAGCTAATGTGCGTTTATCACCCTCACTCAGAGAAGTTTTAAAATCTGGTACACCACCACTTAAAGCAATGTTTGCACCGCGCATTTGCAATACATAATCACTTCTCAATCCACCCCGATAATTAAAATCAATATTCGGAATCAAAAATTGAGCACCAAAACCGCGCAAAAGCTCATTAATACGATCTTTATAGCTTTCTAGTGTTGCCAGCATGATTTGATTCAAAGCATCTTTTTTTGTTTGTTTTTCAGATTTTGCAGTTTCGTCCTGAATTTTTTTCAAAGCGAGCTGTGAAAATAAATCTACAACATCTTGCCTGTAACGTATTTTAGCCCACTCTAAATCACGAATTTGGTTTTGCAAATTCTCAATACTTAGAGCTGCCAAACTGCTTTTGTAGTTTGTTATAACAGCTGTAGCATTTGAAATTGAATTGTTACATGCAACAACAACCTCTATAACCTCCTGCCAGTTTCTAGCAACTTCGTTTTTATTTTCTTCAGAGCCAACAGCGTCGAGCAAGTTAACTTCTTTGCTCTCTCTCAAAGCGTTTAACAGAGTTTCAATATTAGAAAGAGCATCTTTTGCTGAATTTTCATCGAATGTTGGAGGTATTACCTCAATATGCTCCTGCCAACCATCAATGACTGCACTGGCAGTTTCAAACCGTGACTTTAATCTTGCAATGATCTCATTCGAGCAGCTCGCGTTAATGAGGCCTGTCAACCGAGAAACATTCGACTTAAGCTGATTATAATCTTGATTAAAATAACTGCGATATGCTTGTATTAATTCGACACCATCGAGAGGTTGGTTGCAATACAAGCAATTACTTTCTTCACCGTATGCATGCCCATCACTTATCCATTTCTCTAAACGATTTTTGTTGTGAGAATTTAAGTGTTCTTTAACTTGCTGCTCTGCTGCTAGATCAATATTTTCGAGGGATGTACCCAAAATATTAAAAATATCATCCACATTAAGTGTCGGCAATGCTAACTGCTGAGGCAATGCCTTAGCTTGAATAAACCCTATATTCTGGGCTTCAACGATTTTGCCGTTAAGAGCGGATATTTGATCATCTGCATCTACAACTTCGGCGATTCTTTGAAATTGAGTTTGCGTCAAACCTCTATGCAGTACTTCTAATTGATTACTTGTTTCTCGTATAGAATTGGCTGCTGTTCTCGCATTATAATCTGCGAGGTCATATTCTTGTTGCGCCACAACAGCATTTTCGCCAAGTGCAAATTGTAATAAGTTTTTTCGTTGGTCGGCTGTAACTTGTCCACCTGCATATACATTTTGCTCAACGAAATCGGCATCAAATACTAAAAGATCTGGGCGATCAACATCCCAACTACCATTTTGAAAGGTAGAACGCCGCCCATTAGAAAATTGAAGAATTGCTTCTGGTTCGTTATTACCATCAATAGTTCGGCGGTTTACGAGGAGTTCAGGTTTATTCGTCGAACAAGAACGAAATAATGAAGCTAGTGTTGATTTACCTCGTCCATTATCTGCATAGATAAAGCTGGCTTTCTTTAGTCCATGAACTCTTGCATCAGCATCATGAAAAAGCCCTATACCTTTTATTCTATGTATTCTTTCTAACATTTAAATCCCTTTCGTCATTCGTCAATTAAAGGTGCCAGTGCTCCGAAGCACAGTCCCGCTTTAAATTCTTGTTAGTTTTAAATTAGTAAAAAAACAACTCAAGTACACTGATAACAAAGAAAGACGCGACCCCAATAGCGAATAATTTAAAAGAAGTAATTTTATCTCCCTTAATTCTTATTTTTTGATTGTCTACGCTTTCTAAGTGCTTTAAAGCTTGATTGTCATTATTACTTCTTTCGATAGTTGTATAAGTATTGAACTCTACTTGTGCGTGTGCTCGATAGGTTTTATCTTCAAATTCAGCGAGCCTCTCCTTTTCAATTTCATAGCCAAATGCCTGAAAGCCGGCATAGCCTAGTAGAAACCAAGTTCCAAATTTTCCAGTGTTGAAATACAACTTTAATAAATTGGCATCATTGATGTCATTGTTTTGAAGTAAAATTAGGTAGCCAACTACTCCAAATAAGACTGTTACCGAGAATATTTGAAAAAAAGTAAACCTAAACGACCTTGTTACGATTTTTTTTGCAAGAAATGTTTGCCAATATTTTTTTGTAAAAATGTCCATAAATTAATACGATACTCTCTTTTAAAACTAACGCCGCCATAAGTTGCGGCTTTGGAGTTGGTTGGTTTGTGGTAGCGTAGCGATAAACCACAAAACGAACAACGGAAAAGACGTCAATCTTGATGGCCTTGTTAGCTCACTTCACTTTTCTAAGTTTATTAAATTCATCACGAGCCACGGTCTTAATTCTTGATATTTCCTGTGCCACATCTTCTAAAGATGTTTTATCAATAAGAAACGATTGGAATCTATCTCTAATCCACATGGAATCTAATTCTTCAATTTTATCAATGTCGTAATCTAACCTTTTCACTCTAAAACATGCTAGGCCATACTTATTTGCATTATCGTTAATTTCTTGATTATTTTGCTCAATTAATAATTTAAATTCATTTTTCAGATACTTATTTAGCTCATGACGTTCTTCTTTCGATTTTCCATGTGCCTCAACAGCTAATTTCTGGGCCTTATCAAAATATCCATGAGCCCTCATTAAGGAGCCAATATAGATCTCAAATAGATCTTCCATATTTAGTATGGAATCCAATTCTAGGCTATATCTCTGCTGCTTCCTCCAAAGGAAGAATTGATAGGCTGCAAATAAAAATGCAATTACGGTTAATATATTTGATAAATGGCTAAACAACTCTATTGCGTTCATTAAATTTATATCCTTACTGGAGCTAACAATTTAATAGTGCGCTCATCGCGCATATTTCTGCCGACTTAATACTCATTTGTTTACTTTATATAGTTTTAACAAATTACCTAACGTATTGCTATCATTAAGCTTTCTGAAGCTCTTAAGTAAAGTTAAATGAGCTAATATGCGCGCAGCGCTCATTTTCATGAATATACGCGCAAAGAGCAGTTTGACCAATCGATTAACTATTATATTTATCCAATCTCAATTTCAATGCTCAGTTATCGCTCACACCTGACTATTAACAAGTCTATCCCGGAAAAATAAGTTAATAAATTCTACTTTTAGCTATTACTTAATTTGATTTATAACTAGCACTTATAAACTCAACAGTCCTTCTACCCATTCTAAAACAAAGCGTGTGTCTCGGATTTCAAAGGACTGTTTATTAATTACTTGATCAAATACCATCTTACCATGCGGTATTTTTAACCAAACCGTAACGGGGGTTTACAGCAAGACTTAAAACGCGGGTGCTGTTACTGTACTTTATTAACTGATAAGGCAATTAATACAAAGCAATAAATTTGCGTTTTAGTAACGATTTAAACAGGAGTCATTAATGGCAACTACACTGGCGTTTGATGTATACGGTACGCTTATAAACACTCATGGCGTGGTGTCGTTACTTGAAAATATGGTTGGTGATAACGCGCGCGCATTTTCAACTACTTGGCGTGAAAAACAACTCGAATATTCGTTTAGGCGTGGCTTAATGCAGAACTACGTGCCGTTTTCGGTGTGTACTGAGCAGGCGCTTGATTATGCGTGTTTACTGCACAAGGTAACTTTAAGCGATGAGCAAAAAGCACAGTTGTTAGCCCGATATAAAACCCTACCCGCATTCGATGACGTTAAAGCAGGGCTTGAGAGCTTAAAAGCACAAAACTATCGGTTATTTGCGTTTTCTAATGGTGCGGCCAGTGCGGTAAATACCTTGCTCGAAGCCGCAGGCATAAGTGAGCTTTTTGAAGGCGTGGTGAGCGCCGATGACATTAAAACCTTTAAACCCAACCCAGGTGTTTATAGTCATTTTTTACGTCAGGCACATTCAACCGGTGCTAATACGTGGTTGATATCGAGTAACCCGTTTGATGTTATTGGGGCGTTATCGCATGGTATGCGTGCTGCGTGGATACAGCGCTCAAGTGAGGCTATTTTTGATCCTTGGGAAATAACGCCTACAACAACGGCGTGCGATTTACATGATTTAAAAACCAAGCTGGCAAGTAATAACGAATGATTTAGTTGGCAGGTATTAAATTATAGGGATTGGAGGGCTAGGTTTGCGCTTACAAACCTAGCCGTTTTTTAGTCTTCAATTGCAATAGCAATTTCTATCTCGTTACTGCTTTTATAGTACTCAAAGTCGCTAGTGTAGGTGCGGGAATAACGGCAATCGTCTGAGTTGAAGTATTGCCAAATTTCGCCCCATAAATCGATTACTGCATCGGGCATTTCACCTTCACCTTTAAATACCAAATAACGCCCCGCTTGGGTGGTTACTTTTTTAGCTTCAGGGAGTTTAATTGATAAATTATCGCAGCAGGCAATTACGTCAAAATCGCCTGTGAGATCGCTTTCGTAATTAGTATACACACCATACACTTTGGTGTTTTCTGTAAGGCTGTTGGCAAACTTTTCACCAAATTTTTGCCAAAGTTCAGCTATATTTGCAGTGCCAGCATTCATTTCATTGGCGTTGCAGGTTCTTACTTTTAAGCCGATTAAGGTCTGACTTGCTAATTGCTTTACTTCCATCATGACGTCCTTTAGCGTTAATACAAACACCAACGTAACAGAAAAACCGCCAATACTTTAAATATTGTATTAAATATTTCATAAATAATGATTATTAAGCTCAGTTGCTTATTTATTGCTCGTATTTGAATAGGTGGTAATGGCTAAACATGGCTTTGCTACTGCTAAAATAATTTACTTAACTTTCTCTTTTTTAAGTTTATTTTTTGCATGTAATGCTTGTCGTTTAATAGTGAAGTTTATCGATTTTAGTTAAAAATATACGACAAGCTTATTAGCTGTAATTTAAAAAAAGTTGCTATCTAATCTTTTTTCATTATTGTAAATAGAAATCATTATCATTAAGATCCTTGCACCTAAAAAGTGTACTCAAGGAATGTTGATGTGTCTCAATCTCAAGTGTTAAATATTAATACCATTGAAAAACAGGCTGTATTTGAACAAAGCGGCCTGCCCCCACAATTCAATTTAGAGCAGTTCATTAATTATCAAATAGCGTCTTTGCAAGGGTTGTCAGCAGTTCAGCAAGCGATGGCTAAAGCCCAAAAGCCATTTTCAGGTGTGTCGGTAAATACGCTAGCAAAAGTAGTAAACGATGTTGATTTATCACAGCCTTTGGCTGACTTCCCGGCGGTGCTTGAGGAGCTAAAAGGCGTGTATTTAGATCATGCTGTGTATTTTCATCATCCGCGTTATATGGCCCATTTAAACTGCCCTGTAACCTACCCTGCTGTTGTGGCCGAACATATTATTGCTGCTATTAATACCTCGGTAGATACGTGGGATCAAAGCGCAGGCGCGACGTTAATTGAGCAAAAGCTGATTGATTGGACATGCCAAAAAGCAGCATTGCCAAGCACTGCCGATGGAGTATTTACTAGTGGCGGCACACAATCAAACTTAATGGCAATGTTAGTTGCTCGTGAAGTGGCTGTTAGCCGCTATGCGCCAGAACATCAGGTAAAACTTCAAGGCTTACCAGCTATTGCCTCGCGCTTTAAAATTTACTGCTCAGAGGTGGCGCACTTTAGTATTCAAAAAGCAGCAGCGTTACTGGGCTTAGGTTACAACGCCGTGGTGCCAGTGGCTACAAACAGCAAAATGCAAATGGATATGCAGGCACTTAAAACCGCCATAGCAACAAGCAAAGCGCAAGGCGATTTACCCATTGCAGTGGTTATTACCGCAGGCACAACCGATTTTGGCTCTATCGATCCAATCCATAATATTGCCATGCTGGCTAAAGAAGAGCAGCTATGGTGCCACGTAGATGGCGCTTATGGTGGCGGTTTGTTGGTAAGCGAGCACCACCGCAATGCGCTTAATGGCATTGAGTTGGTTGATTCAATAACGATTGATTATCACAAATCATTTATGCAACCGGTTAGTTGTAGTGCCTTTTTATTAAGCGACAAACGTCATTTTAGCCACATTACTTTGTATGCCGATTATTTAAACCCATTAGCAGAGGCGGGAAATGGCACGCCTAATTTGGTTGATAAAAGCCTGCAAACCACTCGCCGTTTTGATGCCTTAAAGTTATGGCTAACACTGCGCACTACTGGAGAAGCACCGCTGGGTCGCGCGTTCGATAAAGTTATTGGCCTTGCGCGCCAAACGCATATTGTACTTAACGACCATCCCGACTTTGAAGTAGTTAACTACCCCGAGCTTAGTGCCTTGGTATTTAGATTTGCCCCTGATGATTTAAAACATGACCTTGATTTACTCGACTCTTTAAACCTGCATGTACGACAAACGTTTTTAAAAACTGGTGAAGCCATGATTGCCCGTACAAAAATAAATGGTCGTCATTATCTTAAATTTACATTGCTTAATGCGCAGTGCCAATTATCTGATGTACGCGCTGTTATTGAGCAAATTAGCCACATTGCATGGCAAACTTATAGGGAAATTGCATAATGGATAATCAACCTTACGATTTTATAGCTATTGGCCTTGGCCCATTTAACTTATCTTTAGCGTGTTTAAGTGAACCGCTCGAAGATGTAAAAAGCCTGTTTTTGGAGCAGCGCAGTGAGTTTGATTGGCACCCTGGAATGATGCTAGAAGGCGTTACATTACAAACTCCGTTTATGTCGGATTTAGTAACCATGGCAGATCCAACCAGCCAATATAGCTTTTTAAATTATGCCAAATTGAATAATCGGTTATACCCGTTTTATATTCGCGAAAGCTTTTTTTTATTGCGCCGTGAATACAACTTATATTGCCAATGGGTTTGCTCGCAGCTTTCAAATGTTAACTTTGAACAAACAGTCACTCACGTTGAGTTTTGCCCGCAAAGTGAGTGTTATACCGTTAGCTGTAACACCCCTAATGGCATGCAACATTATGTGACTCGCCATATTGTTTTGGGCACAGGGCCTGCACCGTATATTCCTGATTGCGCTGTGCAAAGTAACTCAAATAACGTAATGCACAGTAGCGATTTTTGTCACCGGCTTGATGAATTAAAAGCGGCTAAACGAGTTACCGTGGTAGGGGCTGGGCAAAGTGCAGCAGAAATTTACCACACTTTATTGCAGCAAGTAGTACCGCAAGGTTTGCAGTTAGATTGGATAGCACGCTCACCGCGCTATTTCCCGCTTGAGTATACTAAGCTCACCCTTGAAATGACCTCTCCTGAGTATGTTGATTACTTTTATAATTTAAAAACTGAGCAGCGAGATTGGCTCAATCAAAACCAAAAAAATCTATTTAAGGGCATTAATGGCGATTTAATTAACGACATTTTCGACACCCTCTACGCGCAAAGCCTTGATGGGCCAATTTCTACTACATTTAAAACTAACAGCAGGCTAACAGGCACTCAAAAAGTAGGTGAGCGTTTACTGACTGAGTTTTATCATCAGGAGCTTGAGCAGCCCTTTTCAATAGAAACCGACTTTTTAATTTGCGCCACGGGCTTTAAATATCAGCGCCCTGCTTTTTTAAATAATATTGCCCAGCAATTACCCCAAGATGAGCAAGGTCGATATTTAGTAAGCCGAGAATATGCGGTAGATAGCGAACAAAAACGTATTTTTGTACAAAATGCCGAGCAGCATACCCATGGCTTTGTAACCCCAGACTTAGGTATGGCTTGCTACCGTAATAGTATTATTTTACGTGAAATTTTAGGTTATTCGCCTTATCAGGTTGAGCAAAAAATTGCTTTTCAAAACTTTGATTTAAGTGATGTCACCCTATCAGCACAACAGCAGAGTAGCGCCGCATGAGTCTTCGTTTAGCGCTAATTTTGCTGACGGTTATTTCGGTGGTATGCGATACCTTGTTGCTACCGTTTTATCCGCAATTTTTTGCTAGTGAATTTGCTATTAGTAACGCCACGTTAATCGGCCTCTTTGTGGCTAACTGTTGTATTACTGTAATGCTGGCTTTACCGCTATGGGCTAAGGTCGCTAAAAAATACAATGAATTGGCTTTGTGGTTAGTAACCCAAGTAGTAGCCGCTGGTTTTGGCCTGCTTTGCTACTTTGCGACCAATGTGTGGGAATTTTGGATTTACTACCAACTTATGTTGGTGCTAAAGGCAAGCTACCTACTTATATACCCATTTGCACTGCGATTAGAGCAACAAACTAAGCATTTATCTATTATTGGTTTGTTTTCTGTATTGATGCATTTTGGTGCGATTGGTGGCGCTTTAATTGGTGGTTACTTCTTTAGTTTAGCAGAGCCACGCTACGCGTTATTACTCAGTAGTGCCGGTGACCTAATCCAGGTTTTATTATGCGCCTACTTAATGTATTCATTAAAAACAGGTATTTATCAGCAAGCAATAGCGACTGAAAAACCGCGAGAACGTATTCCCTATTTTATTTGGCAATTTTGCTTTTTAAGTGTGGTGGTTTATTTTAGCGCGTTTTTAATTCGCCCTTTCTTTACTACTCATTGGCAAGCATTAAACGCACAAAGCAGCACCTTGCAAAGCGCTGTTGTATACGCCATTCCTGCCTTTGCCGCGCTTGTTATGCTGGTTTTTAACCATTACAGACAACATTTACCACTGCCAACATTAAGCCGCACTAGCACTTTGTTATGCGCACTTATTTTGGGAGCGCTTGGGCTTTATTTACAAGCGCAGGCGTCGGTGGGGTTAGTGATTTTATCACGTGTTTTATATGGTTTTGCGTTATTTCAAGTGATGGTACTGCTAGAGGTAATGCTATTTGCTAAAAGTGAGCCTGCACATTACGGCAGCGACTTTGCCAAAGTGCACATTGCTCAAAATATCGGGGTTATTTTAGCGTCGTTACTAGTGGGTATGAGCGTAGAGCATCTTTCAACAACGGTTGTGTTTTACTTTGCTGCCATTGGCTTTGCAAGCCTTGCCTTTATTTTGCTTTGGCGGGTTAAGGCTGTTGCTCGAACTGCGCGTTCAGCGTCTTAGTTTTTAAGATTTATTGGAGTTTTTATGTATTTTTCATCTTTTGTAACCACCCTACAGCATACCGGCAAAGTGACGATGCGGTTATTACAACAAACAGATATGCCAACAGTTTGCGATTGGCTTAAGCAACCGTATGCGCACTTTTGGGGTATGCAGCAGCAAACCGAGCAACAAATAACTAAAGCGTATCAAGCTATTATTGATACGCCTCATCATCAGGCGTACGTGATCGAGCAAAATAATAACCTATTGGCTTTAGTTGAGCTTTATAGCCCTGAGCACGAAAGCTTAATGAAAGCGGCGTACGAGGTTGAACCTAATGATGTGGGTATGCATATTTTATTAGCGCCTAACACGGCACCTAAGCGCCATTTTAGTTTTGAAATGATGCAGTGCGTGCTGCAAAGTATTTTTGCTCAAAACAGTGCAGCCCGTGTTGTGGTTGAGCCCGACATTGCTAATAGTAAAATTCATACGTTAAATAAGCGTTTGGGATTTGTTCACACCCAGCAAATTCAACTGGGCGAAAAATCCGCTTATTTAGGCTTTTGTAATAAAGCAGCCTTTGATAGGCACAGCCAACTATTTACTGATTCGTTAGCACCTTTACAAACTGATTACGTGATACAGCCACATTGGCAATGGGCAAATCGGCATTTACAAGCTAAAGCACTCACCGAGCTTGTGCACGAGCGTTTATTGGCCGCAGAGACAACAAAGCAAGGCTTTAAAGTGAATGTTGAAGGCGGTTACTTTATTTTTAATGGCCGTGCTATGGCACTAAACCATATTGATATAGACGAGCCAAGCCTATGCTTTTACAACCTTAACGAAGAGCTTCAGCCGCTAGATGTGTTGCACTTTTTTAGTATGCAGGGGCCTGCGCTAGGTTTAACGGGTAAGCGCCTTGCCACCTACCTTGAAGAGCTAAATGCTACTTTAGCCAGTGCGTGCTTCAAACGCGAAAATAACACCTTAACAGCGGCGCAGTTAGCTAATTTAGGGCTGCAAAAGATAGAAGCCGCAATGAGTGAAGGGCATCCTGCCTTTGTTGCTAATAATGGCCGCATTGGTTTTAGTAAAGCTGACTTTTTACGTTATGCGCCAGAAGTAGGCAAACCGTTTAAAGTACTGTGGTTAGCAGCGCATAAAGCGGTATGCGACTTTGCCCATAGTGAATACTTTGCCGATTACCCAAGCCATATAAGTGATGAGCTAGATTTAACCACCCGAGACGCTTTTAACAAAGCGCTAAAAGCTCAAAACCTAAACCCCGATGATTACTTACTCATTCCTGCTCACCCTTGGCAGTACCAACACAAATTGAGTGTAGTATTTGCAAATGAGTTGGCAAATCAGCGATTAGTGTATTTAGGTGAAGGTGACGATTTATATCAAGCGCAACAATCAATTCGTACCTTATATAATTGCTCGCACCCACATAAACCGTATTTAAAAGTGGCGTTGTCGATTTTAAATATGGGATTTATGCGTGGCCTATCGCGTGCTTACATGGCGGTGACACCTGCCATTAACGATTGGGTATTTGAAAAGGTTAGCCAAGATCAACAACTCGCAGGCGCTAATTTTAAAGCGCTTAGAGAATACGCCACTTTAGGCTATGCCCATCATACGTTTGAGCAAAGCGCGCTTGGAGATACACCCTATCGTAAAATGTTTGCCTGTTTATGGCGAGAAAACCCAAATCATAATTTAAATAGTGATGAACAACTGACCACCATGGCAGCGTTATTACACTTAGATAATAATGGCCAAAGTTTAGTGGGCGAATGGATAACGCAAAGTGGTTTGAGCACGCAGCAGTGGTTACGTGCCTACTTTAATGCTTATTTAATTCCGCTAGTACATTGCTTTTACGCGCATAAATTAGTGTTTATGCCTCACGGCGAAAACCTCATTTTAAAGCTTAAAAATGAGGTGCCAGTGGGCGCATATATGAAAGACATAGGTGAAGAGGTTGCCTTACTTAATAGCACTGAAGTATTGCCAGCAGGCGTTGAACGTATTCATGTTTCTATGCCTAAAGAACTTGAGCTATTAAGTATATTTACCGATGTATTTGACTGTTTCTTTAGATACTTAGTGGCAATTTTAGTGCGAGAAGAGCGTATTACAGAGCATGACTTTTGGCAGTGTGTTACGCAAAGTGTTAAAGCATATCAACATGCTACTCCTGCTTTAAATGAGCGATTTAAAGAGTATGACTTTTTTAGTGATGAGTTTGCTCACTCTTGTTTAAACCGCTTACAGCTGGGTAATAATGAGCAAATGGTTGATTTAACGGATCCGGCAGGTAGTTTGCAGTTTGCTGGTAACTTAAACAACCCCGTATCGGCAAAGCTGTATGGCTAAACCGATTACCCTTGCGCAGTTTTTATATTGCCAACAACCCGTGCAACGAACTTTTAAACCGAGCTTATTATTAGTGCGCGCTTTAACAGTTCGTTGTAAGGCGCAGTACCCTACTGCGCCTAAGCAATTTATTAGTCGGCATTTGTATTTACAGCTTTGCTGGCAAGCTATTTACGCTTATTGCTATTGGTTTGCTTGCAAGCAAAGTACGGCTGCTCCCATTAACATGCCGTTAGCGGTAAATGGCGCTTATTGTCGTGGGTTTAACCTGAATAATGGCGTGTTAGTAAGTAAAACTGAGCAAACCAAAGCGTTTACTCATTTTATAAGCCAAGTTGGTGAATGGGTAAATACCGACTATGCACTTGGTAAAAAAGAACAAGCTCGGTTATTACTCGATTCATTAAGTAGCGCCATTGAGCGAGCTCATAGCTTAGACCTTGCTACTACTTTACATATCAACAATTGCCATCGTCAGCTGCACACCCTTATTTGTGAACACTTTAATCTTGATGCGCCATTTACTGAAAAACCCCAGCGTTTAACCTGTTGCCGCTATTATTTAGCCGGTTATAGCAAATGCCAAACCTGCCCTAAAAAGGATATTAAAACCAATGAACCAACGTCTTAAAACGATTGATCTTGCGCGTGGTGCGAGCGTTTTTATTATGATTATTGTGCATACCTTATGGATGTATGCCTCCACGACGCTTCAAAGTGAAAGTATATTTGGTACGGTTGTGCATATACTTGGCAAAGGCACCGCCTCGTTTTTAGTGGCAATGGGGCTATCTATGGCGCTTTCGCGCAGGCAAACACCTTTGCTATTAATTAAGCGTGGCATACAGCTTTTACTGCTTGCTTATTTAATGAATGCGGCCAAGTTTTGGCTGCCTATTGAAGTATTTAATACCATGCCTGAGGCATTTATAAATGCTTATGGCTGGCAAAGTCCGCTCAGTGCTGGGCAGTTACAATTTATGGTGTTAACAGGTGATATTTTACAACTGGCTGGAGTTAGCTTATTGCTGTTTGGTGTGCTTAATATTGCCCGTTGGAAAACAATATGGATTGCGGTTTTAGCCATTGCAATTGCAGTTATGAGCCAGTTTGTGAGGGGGCAACAATTTACGCTTTCACCTTATATTAGCGATTTGTTTTTTGCTAATAACTATCAGGTGTATTTTCCGGTATTTCCTTGGATAAGTGCGATATTAATGGGATACGTACTTGGTCGTTTATATCTTAGTAACCAACAAAATGCCGATTACTTATATAAAGTATGTGCACAACTCGGTGCTGCTTTACTTGTTATTGGCGGCATATGGTTAGCCATTGATTTTAAAGGGCAGTTTGGCAACTTTTTCCATTTAAATGGCGGCGGTATTAGCTATTTAATTGGCTTAAATTTATGTGCACTAGCGGCTATACAGTTTATTTTTGCTGATAAATATAATGGCCCTATTACACGTGCCCTTTTATATGCCAGTAAACATGTAACCGCGCTCTATGTTATTCAATGGGTACTTATTTGCTGGTTTATGGGGGCGCTTGGTTATCATACTCTCAGCCTTTGGCCGACACTTTGTATGATGGTACTGATGACTTTACTGACTTTTGCTGTGCACAGGGTTTATTTAAAAAGCAAACAGAGCCTCACAGACATTACGCAAAAAACCAAACGTACAGCTTAAGCTGTAAAGGGGCTTTACGGGCGCTGATTTGGGTGCCCTAGCCTGCTTTTATTGCGTCAATAACGCTATGCATACGCTTTGCTAACGGCCTATTTCGGTGATGGCACACATAAATATTTTCGCTAATTGGTTTGGTTAAATGATGCGTTTTAATAAGCGCAGGTTTATTAAAAGCACTTACTGCGTGTGCGGGTAAAACCGTAAAACCCAGCCCTAAACTTACCGGCTCCAGTATTAAACTTATTTGGTTAGAAAACCCCGTTTGCTTAATTTGATCAACATGTTCAAATTCACTGTAGTTTTCGCTAAGTAAAAGCTGCGCATGATGTTTTGCATCGGGGTGGCCAATAAAGCCAAGCTCACATAAAACCTCCCACGTTGGGTTTTCTATATGTGCGGGCGTTACTAATAATAGGGATTCTTTACCAATTTTGTGGCTGGTAACTTCACTAAGGGTAGGCGCTTGAGTTAAAAAGCCAATATCGGCACTGTGATTGGCCACCGCTTGTTCAACATTGGTATTTGGAGCAAAGCGGTAATCTATAATTAGCTTCTTGTGCTCTACTTGCAGTGCTAATAGTTGATTGTAAAACTTTAGCCCGCAACTGCCTGGCGACTGTATTTTTACTAAACCGCTGTAAGGTGAATCATCTTTTAATTGCTGCTCTAAAAACTGCCATTCTTTTAATAATAAGCTGCCTTGCTGATACAAGTTTTGCCCATGTACGGTAAGCGTAAATTGTTTACCGTGGCGCTCAAGCAAGGCGCAATCTACATGCTGCTCTAACTTTTTTATATGTTGGCTTACGCCTGACTGGGTCATATAAAGGCGCTCGGCGGTTTGGGTAAAGTGATTTACCTCAACTAAAGTACAAAACGTGTTTAACCATGTCGGGTTTATCATTACAAAATATACTCAAAATGATGATTAATGATAATTTTACTTAATGTTGGTCAGTTCGTAAACTCACTCCATCAACTAAACATAGTTAAGTAGGAGTATTTATTATGAGTCATACATATCCACGTAGTTTTTCGCACATTGGTATTTCAGTTCCCGATGTTGAAAAAGCCGTAGAGTTTTACACTAAGGTGATGGGCTGGTACACCATAATGGAGCCTACCGTGATCACTGAAGACAACAGCCCAATTGGCGAAATGTGTACCGATGTATTTGGTCCAAATTGGGAAAAATTCAAAATAGCGCATCTTTCAACAGGCGACCGAATTGGTGTAGAAATTTTTGAATTTAAAGACCAAGAAAACCCTAAAGACAACTTTGAATACTGGAAAACCGGTATCTTCCATTTCTGTGTACAAGACCCAGATGTAGAAGGCTTAGCGGATCGTATTGTTGCTGCAGGTGGTAAAAAACGTATGCCAGAGCCACGCTACTATTACCCTGGTGAAAAGCCGTACCGCATGATCTACATGGAAGACCCGTTTGGTAACATCCTTGAGATTTACAGCCACAGCTACGAGCTTATATATAGCGCTGGTGCTTATTAAAAGCATTTAGCTAAAAACAAAAGCCGCAGTATTTATTACTGCGGCTTTTTTATTTGAATAGCTTTAGTAATTAGCTAAGTAATACGTCGGATATTGGCATTTTGAAAAAGTAACTACATTTTATTATTGGGGTGATGTAACATCTTTACTATTCTTACACATACCTTTGAAAAGTTTTTCATCTATATTTTTGCGCTTAATAGCATCGTATATACTGAATAAATTTTTCCTGTCTGTCTGTTCTGCGTTTGTACCAACCGTAAAATTTTGATTAATCACAGTACAGCCATATATTGGACCCGATTCACCTAGGCCACCCACATACACAGTTCTTGTTTCTCCATCGTCTGTAGTATCTTTATCTTTTAATGAAGAGTCTTCACTTATGGGCGTTCTTTCATTCGTATTACTCACTTCAAAGTATTGTATTTGACTGTTTTCAATCCAGCCCTCGTTGGCATCCATTTGTGTAACGAGTATACCGGATGGTGGTATTTCATATACCCGAGAGCCATCTTCGTATTTCGGTGGATGCCCGTTTGGTGCATTAAATATTATGTATAGAGAGCCAACATAATTTTCAGGTATAAGGTAAATTACGGGTTCACTTTTTTTTACCTCTGTACAGGCTGATAATAACGATATCATTGAACCAAAAAACAATATTTTAAAAAAGTGTGCTTTAAAGATGAGTTTCATCGAGTCGCCTTTTTACTTAAGTAAGCCATTAAAACAGTTTTCTAAACTCGCTTTTTCAAGCAGCATACAATGACCACTATTTGCTGGAATAGAAGTAAAACGATAATTCCAATCCGCTATTTTATGAAAGCTTAATTTAGGGTATTTATTTGCCTGTCTAAATAGTTCATCGCCTACGGTCCCTTTAAAACTACCATTATTGTTGAGAGGCAAGCGGAGTGCGCTTACAATCATTGGGTAATCAGCGTTGAGAGATAAGCTTAGTGGTGGCGCACCTTTGCGAACATGTATACCAAGAGAGATAGCTCGCCCACCAGGACCAACAATAAATGCTTCACAATTAGGAAAAGCATCGCCAGTGATATAAGTAACTATATCCATGTGACCGCTAACAGTATCAATGTCTATAATAATTTTATACTTAACATTTAAAGTTGGCACGTATGAAAAGTCTAATCTTTCTTGCATCTGAGGTGAGCCAGGCATTGCGTGATTAACTCCCCCGTATTGGCCGTCTAACCGATACTGATAAATACTATTATTAGTTGGAGGTTTTTCTTTGAGGGTAACACGCCCTTTTGGTGCTAGGTTACCAGAATATATTCTTTTCTTATCTTCCCACGGTGCTTTTGATGGATCTGATATTGTATCAATAGATACTAATTTTACTATTTTTTGTAGAAAACCGTAGACGATGCCAAATCCTTGAGGTCGTAGGTTTAATACCACTAGGTTTTAGAGAAAACCCTCGATTTATCTCCTTCAAACATTGGTCCAGACCAGCCAAAGTCTTTTTCAGGGTGAAATGAGCATATATTAATTTCGTAGTTTGCTAATTGAATAGCTATAACCTTAATTCCATTTATTGATAATTAAAAATCCGTTTCGATAATAGTAACACCAGCTTAAGAGCATAACAATTCTGTAAAAGCTTCAAAAGCACAGTATTATTGTTTGTTATCAATAAAGAATTACACGTGTCATATACACAAAGCCGCAGTATTTATTACTGTGGTTTTGTGCCTAAAAAGAATACATTGCCTAGATATGTTAGTGCTGATAACGTGATAAAACAAAACTACTTATAACTCCATGTTTTAAATTAAGGACAATAATGAACATTTCATTGGAAGATGTCACCTCTGCTAATTACGAAGAGGTATGCGATTTAGACGTTACAAAAGCGCAACAAGAATACGTAGCGTGTAATATGTGGTCGTTAGTTGAGTCTCATTATAATGTTGGGTATACCTGTAAAGCTATTTACCAAAATAATGAGCCTGTAGGCTTTTTTATGTGGGTACAAGAAACCCTTACAAAAGTTTCTATTTGGCGTTTTATGGTAGATGAACATCATCAAAATAAAGGTATTGGCCGCCAAGCATTATTAATGGCAATTGCAGAGATTAAAACGACTTCTAAGCTTGAACAAATCGAGATTTGTTATAACCCGCAAAACCCTGTAGCTAAGGATTTTTATTCTAGTTTTGGGTTTGAAGAAGTTGGCCTAGATGAAGACGAAGAAGATATGTTAGCCATTATTAATATAAAAAGTTAACCCAATTTTGTTTAGCGCGTTGCTTATTGCCATAAAAATTAGTGCTTAGTAAGGTGTGGAGGATGTTGCAGTGCTAATTTTTTTAGCTGTGTAATGCATGAAAGCGCTAAGTCATGATATTCATCATCGCTATACAATATCTCGTTTAGCAGATTAATAGATTGTATGAGTGCATTGTGCGCAGCACTTTGTTCGTCTAAAAAGTGAAGTGTGGAATAAAGGCGCTCTGTAAGTGAGGTAATTTGTATGATTTGCTGTTTATTCGCACAGTTATACATTTGAGCTAATAAGGACGCACTTTCAAGTGCACACCCCAAATACGGCAATGCTTGTGCAAATTGGTATCGTTTAAACAGCGCTTCGCCACTTAGCTGCGCATTTTGAATATCTATAATTGCTTGTTCTGGTTGACATAAAACATGTTGTTTGTGTCGAGCACATAAAAAAGGTAATGCCATGGTACGTTCCATATCTGTTTATTTTTTAAGACTGTAAAACAGAAATCCCAAAACATCAAATGATAATTGTTTTTATTTGTATTTGTAGGTTTAATGCAGTTTGTTGTGTATACTAACTTCATTGTTTTGATTCTTATTTTTATAAAAACCGATATGAAAAACCCATTTTTAGCACTTGTTTTACTCAGTGGATTATCAGGCTGCAGTATAAACACAGTATCAGTATCTCAAAGTTCATCCTTGTATAATTACGGGCTTTATAATGCAAATGGCCAGCGAGTTAATTCAATATTGTCAGAATCCACGCTTTTGAATGCCGATATTGTTTTAGTCGGTGAATGGCATACACACCCCGGTGTGCACTTATTTCAGGCTGAGCTGTTTCAGCAATTAAGCACGCAAAATAAGCCTATTGCTCTATCGCTTGAGCAATTTAGCCGCGCTGATCAGCAAACACTAAACCTTTACCTTGAGAGTAAAATTGGCGAACAATACTTAATTGATAACACTAAGGCTTGGCCTAATTATAAGAGCGATTATCGTGCGTTAGTGGAATTGGCGAAGATACAAAATAGCGATGTGATAGCTGCAAATGCGCCTAAACATATTGTTACCTGTATTGGTCGCCAAGGTATTAATTATATTAATAAGCTTGACGCACAACAGCGTAGTTTTATTGCAAAAGAGATAGATATTTCTCCAAGCCTTTATAAAGAACGCTTTATGCAATCCATGCATCATGGAACGGCGAGTAAAAACGAAAAACTTTACGCCGCGCAAGTTACTTGGGATGAAACCATGGCTGAGTCTATCGTTAACCATATTAGTGAAAATAAGGGCACACAGGTTATACATTTAGCCGGTGACTTTCATGTGAGAAATGGTGAAGGCATAGCGCGGGTAATTAAGCGAATTGCCCCAGAGCTCAATGTTGTATGGGTTTCGCCAGTATCAAAAGTACAACCTGAGCAAAATGGTTATCAATTAGAAGTTAACGCTTTGCCTGCTCGTTATGTGCAAAAAGCACATCAACAAGCGGCATTCAAAGCTTTAGTCAAGCGAGGGGAGAAAACACAGTGCCAATAATAGGTTGGCACTGTGTTTGTGTAATACACTTTTTAATATTTACTTAAGCGTAAATGTGCCTTTCATCATGGCGTAATGGCCAGGAAAAGAACAAAAGAAAGTGTAATCGGTTCCGGCGGTTAAGCCGCTGGTTTTAAAAGTAACTTCGGTTGTTTTGCCGCCGCCAATAATGTCTGTAGCACCAATCACGCGACTATCATTAGGCTTTATGTAGTGGTTGCTAAGCCCTGCTGCGTTGCCATCTGTGATAATACCTTGCATGTTTTGTTCAGTAGATAGCACCCAGTTATGACCCATTACATTGGCAGGTAATTTACCGGTGTGACTAAGTTGAACGGTCACTTGCTTACAGCTTTTAGGGGCGCTTAGTGTTTTAGTTGAAAACTGCATCATATCGTTTGCATCTATATTTAGTGTGCATTCGTCTGCATATGCAGCATTGGCACTCAGTAGCAGTGTAGTGCTGAGTAAGGCTATTAATTTTTTCATACTGTCTCCGCTAGTTGGTTTGAGCTGTTTCGAGCTTGATTTGTTAAGGCTACAAGTGCTTTTCGCACGGCTAATGGGCTATCGCACTCGTTCGCAAAATTAATAAAGTAATTACGCTTGTGGCTTTGTATATAAAAGCCTGTGGATAGTAGGCCGCTCATTATTGGGGTGTTATCGGCTACGTTATAGTGCTGCATTAATATCAGCGACATAGCATCTTGATGATCTTCATTCATATGAGTGATCATGCTTTGCTGCTGGCTTTCATCCCACTTTTTAGGCTGAGCTTGCCACTCGTTTTGCTCAAGCCAAAATATTTTTCCAAAACCGCCAATATAACGCACCCGTACTACATCTAATTGCCAAAGCTGAAAATCATGCGCATTGCGATAGCTTGCAGCCTCAGGGTACAAAGCTATATATTTATCAAGTAGCACTTCGCTTTGCTCTTTTGCCACAATAGAGCCATCACCTACGAGTGTTACTCGCCCATGTTCGTTTTGATCGCCATAATCGGCGGCATCAAAAATAGTTAGACTCATGCGTGAGTCCTGTTTTAAATTTTTGGTATGCTGAGCTATGTCACTAATAAAAAAGTAGATGCGGCCTTGTTCGTCACACATATAAGGTGTAACAGAGCCAAACGGATAGCCGCGTAAATTATTTGAAATGGTCGACATTACGCCGGCATGGGTTTTAAAAACGAGCGTACGTGCGTCGTTTAATGCTTGCTCTCTCATGAAAACTCCTGACGTTGAGAAAAAACCATGGGCGCATCGTTATAAGGATGAGGGTTAACGTGCAATTTCATGGCGTACATTTGTTGTAAGTTTTGTGCTGTTAAAACGGTATTTATAGACCCGCTTTGCAGCACTTTTTGGTTGTGTAATAAAATAGCGTTGGTTGCATAAAGGCTTGCTAAATTAAGATCGTGTATAGCAATAATGGCGCTGTTTCCTTGCTCTACAAAGGTTCTAACACAGCTAAGTAAAGTATGTTGATGACGCATATCTAGCGCTGATGTTGGCTCATCGAGCAACATTAATTTAGGCCCCGTTTGCGCAGTAAAAGCATCTAACTGGGCTAATGTGCGCGCCATATGAACTCGCTGTTGTTCGCCGCCCGAAAGCGCACTCATTCTACGTGTTAGGTAATGGGTTAAATCCATAAGTGAGGCATATTTTTGAACTTTATTGGCTTGTGTTTTAAGAGACTCTGTATAGGGATAGCGGCCCATAGCAATGAGTTCAAATACACTAAAATCAAAGCCAACATGGTTACTTTGCATCATTACAGCGCGCTTGCTAGCTAATTGCTCTTTAGAAAATGAATGCAAAGGTTTGGTATTAAATAGTATATCTCCCTCAAAGGGATGCATGCCTGCCAAAGTATGCAGTAAGGTCGATTTACCTGCGCCATTTTCGCCTATCAGTGCGACAAGTTGTCCTGCTTGGATATTGCCGCTAATACCCTCTAAAACACGATGGGTGTTAAAGCCTATATTGAGGTTGTTAAACGTGATCATGACCAATCTCGCTTATTTTTAATGATCAAATATATAAATAGTGGAGCGCCAAGTAACGCCGTTATAATGCCAATTGGCAGCTCCGCAGGCATAACAACCAAGCGTGCCAACCAATCTGAAAGTAGCAACACAATCACACCTAAAAGCATACAAAGTGGCAGCATATTTCGTAAATGTGGCCCAACCATGAGGCGTGCGATGTGAGGAACAACTAAACCAACAAAGCCAATTAAACCTGTTAGCGCAACTACCGCACCTACGCCCAATGCAACTAATATAATGACGTATAATTTAAGCTTGCTGGTATCGACACCTAAGTATTGAGCTTGTGATTCACCAATAAGAAGTAGATTCATTGGCTCTTTTAATCGCCATAGCCCGATAAGGCTCAGTAAAAGCAAAGGACTCGCTTGTTTTATATTATCCCAACTCGCACCGCCTAATGAGCCCATGGTCCAATAGTTAATTAACCGCAGTGCGCTGTCATCAGCATAAAAACTTAATAACCCAATAACAGCAAATGCCAATGCATTAATAGCGACACCGACTAATATAAGCGTATTTATATTAATTTGTTTTTGTTGTTTTGAGACTAAATATACCAGCGACGTTACTGATAATGCGCCCAAAAATGAGGCATAAGGTAAGTAGTGTTGAGCGTTAAAATTAAACTGTGCACTAAGCGCAATAAAAGCCACCGCAACCATTGCAGCGCCTGCGCTTATACCAATAATAGAGGGATCGGCAAGCGGGTTACGGCACAGCGCTTGAGTTGCAGCCCCTGTTTGCGCAAGTACTAAACCCACCATCACTGCAAGAACAAAACGAGGCAGGCGTATTTGTGTAACCACATTGATTTGTAGCGCATCAAATTGACTAAAATGCTCAGGGGCTAGCCATGCAATAGCTAAACGCCAATCCCATCCTGCGGCTCCATAGCCTATGCTAAGTAATGCTAAAGCAAAAATGCAGCCATAACTTAATAGCATCCACTTATGCGGATTACTCAGTGTTATGGCGTTAAAACGATTCAAAGTTAACGTGCTCATAAGCGTGTTTTATACTCATGCAATGCTTGAATCGCAGTTGCAATACGCGGCGACATGCCCAGTGAAAGTAAGCTGTCCATGACCAGTAATTGACACTCTTGCGCTGCTTTTAATAAACGAAGTGTAGGCTGTTTACAAAAGGCTTGTTTCCCACCAAGGCTTTGCACAACATGCGCTGGCGCCACTAAAAAATCGGGCTGACTTACAGCCAGTACTTCACTGTTAATTGCTTTAAAGCCTGTATGCGTAGCAGCTATATTGGTAATGCCCGCATAATTAAACAGCAAGTTGGGCACCGTTTCTTGTCCTGCTGCGACGAGCCCACGCTCATTAGCTGAAAGTAAAAACAAAGCGTTATGAGTCTGTGTTTTTGCTTTAGTAGGTAACGATTTTTTTATTTTAGTAATTAGGTTTTGAGCTTTTAGGTTTGCATCTAAATCACTACCAAGGTGCTTAATTAGCGCAAGCAGTTCATTTACAGATGTCGGCTTTTTATAGTGAATAACCTTCACTCCGGTTGCTTCTATTTGCTTTAGCGCCTGCTCTCTTCCTGCACCTTCAAGTGCAAGTAACGTAGTTGGGCGCATTGAAAGCACTCCCTCAGCGGCTAGGTCTCGATAGTAACCTACCTGTGGCAACTGTGTTGCTTGTTGCGGATACATACTTGATTGGTCAACCGCGACTAAACTATTTTGTTTTTCTAGTGCGTAGATTATTTCAGTTAATGTGCCGCCAGCACTGATCACACGCTCTTTCGCGAGTGCTGATTGAGTGGCTAAAGCCAGAAAAAAAATTAGGTACTTCATAACAAACTCCGATTTTATTTTTTAGTATTATAACTACTTTAATCTAAATGAAAATGATTATCATAATCAATTGATCTTATTTTGGGTTAGTTGTACCATTTAAAAGTAAATAATAACTATTATCATTTGGAGTGGAGATGAATCCCTTTTCTTTTAAATTTACAGCATTAGCCTCTTTGTTAATTAGCTCTGGTAGCGCACTGGCCGAAAATGTTATTGACGATCATATTGTGGTTAGTGGCTCTCGTTTTGAACAAAAGCTTGAAGATGTGACTGGCTCAGTAACGGTTATTACCGAACAAGATATTGAGCGTCAGCTCGCTGTAGATTTACAAACTATGTTTAAATACGATCCAAGTATCTCAAGTACTGGCAGTGGCGCAGGCGCGCAAACACTAACTGTACGAGGTGTTGGTGGCAACAGAGTTGTTTTTATTAAAGATGGAAGACGCACAAACGATGGCTACGCTGGCGGCGGCGGTTATTTAGTGGGTCGAAACTACTTTGATGTTGCAGGTGTTAAACAAGTTGAAGTTGCAAAAGGGGCGGCATCATCGCTATATGGTTCTGATGCACTAGGGGGAATTGTAGTAATAACAACTAAAGACCCGAGTGATTATTTAGTGGATCAACAAAGCTTGGTAAAAGTAGCGTTAGGCTACCAAGGCCAAAGTAATCAGGTTGCTGCTGATATTACAGCAGCAAAAGATTTAGGTGACGTTGCTATTAGCGCTGTTTATAGCCATCGCGATAGTGAAGAAGTACAAAACTACGCTGAAGATTTACCAGGTTACGATGCCCGCTCGGACGCTTTGCTGCTTAAAGTTGAGCAAAAACTTGATGAAAAACGCACCCTTAAGTATACCTTAGATTACTTTAATCAAACGACAGAGCAAGTAATCACTCCATCCATTCAAGAAACCGAAGACGAAGACACAAATATCTCATTTGCACTCGATTATGATTCAGATATGGCAACAGCTATATTTGATAAATGGTATGGGCAACTATCTTATAGTCGATACGAGCAACAAAGTGACCAAATAAGCGCAGCTAGAAATTACATCGATTATAATGACTACGGGTTTGAGCAAGATATTTTAGGCTTAAAAGCGGTATTTAGTAAGGAAGTTAAAGGAGAAAATACCGAGCATGAATTTGTCTATGGAGTAGATATTGATTTATATGATACTACTCGACCACGCTTAAAAACCCGTGTATTAAATGATGGTACTGTTGATTTTACGAATGAAAAACAAAAAGCATTTCCCGGCGCCGATACTTCTTTAGTTGGTGTATATATGCAAGACAGTATTAAATTTAACGAGACTGATTGGTCGTTAGTTGCGGGTATTCGTTACGATTATTATGCACTTGAAGCCAAAAAAGATGCGTTATACGCTGACGCCGAGCTTGATGATATTACCGAGTCTGCGTTTTCACCAAAGCTGGGTGTGATTTATCAGGTAGACGATAATTTATCTTGGTATGGGCAATATGTTCGAGGCTTTAAAATACCGCCACACGACCAAGCCTATCAAAGCCATGGTGTTGAGCCATTTTATCAAATATTACCAAACGCAGATTTAGACCCTGAAAGCAGTGACTCATTCGAGATCGGATTAAGATACGCAAGTAGCGATATTAGTGTAAATCTAAGTACTTTTTATGCTGCCTATGATGACTTTATCGAAACAACCATTGCGGGTGTTGAGCCAACTTATATTCCTAATGTAAATAAAACATTTTACCAATACCAAAATATTAGCGAAACCCAGATCAGCGGTGTAGAAGCTGGTATTGCTATGTATGTCACCGACGATATTTTATTAGAAGCCAATGTTGCTTACGTAGATGGTGAAAACAAAGACTCTGATCAGCCACTTACTAGTATTAGCCCGTTAAATGGTTCTATATTGGTAAGCACTGAGTTTGGCAATGTTAATTGGACCGCTGCTTGGCGTTTAGCTAAGGCGCAGTCTGATGTAGTACTTGATACTAATGGTAATAAAACAACACAAGGTAACGGTTATGGTGTTGTTGATTTATATGCAAATTATCAGTGGCAAGCATGGCAAATGAATGTAGGTTTACTTAATCTACTCGATAAAGAGTACGTACCGTTTGAACTTATTGCTGGTCAATCCAAAGGTACTGATTTTAGCCAATATAGCCAACCAGGACGTAATGTTTCGGCTCGGATAAGCTATCAGTTTTAATTAATATTAAAAGTTGTATATATACCAATCGGCATAAATATCTGAATAATTTAACGGATTGAATTTTTCTATGTCTAAGCTGATTGGTATAAAAAGCACTAGAAAACTCTGCGTATTGCGCCATAGTGTAAAGGGGGTTTACGCCCCCCGTGATCTTTGTACTGCTCATATCTTTCAATAACACTATGCATACATTTTCTAAAGAGTGCGCTTAAATCAATATTGGTTTACTAAAGGCACTTATGGCATGCGTATTCAACACGAGAAACCTAAGCTAATTATAAAAAGGAGATATCAGCTCGAACAGGTTACGTCACTCATATCGAAAGTATGCGTTAAACCAGCAGGATCTTTATTAATTACTATTAGGTTATTCTTTTCAATGTAAAAAGTGTATTCGCGCATCCAATTGAGTTTCGCAATTTGCTTTAGCTCATAACGGCCAAATGCTAGCGGGCAATTTAAATACGCATAATGGTAGGCTTTCCCCATCGCGCCAGGGTCTGCGGTGTTAATATAAATAGTACGATCAGTAAACGTGCTTTGTTTGTGAATATAATCAGGGGTTGATAATGAAGAACCATTGAATAAAATCCCTAAACACAAAAAAGGAATTTGTATTACACCGACTAATGTAAGAATGATAAAGAACAACCACTTAGCGATTTTATTTTTAATTATGCTTTTAATTTTTTCAGATTTGGCGAGCAGTAATATTAAACCTGTAATTACCAACACCAATTTTATATAAAGTAGATTATGGCTTAATGTATCCATAAGCCGTGGAGAGTGCCAATTTAAACCCCAAAGCGTTCCACCATGCATACTCTCCAGAAAGGGTAACAATAAACATGCCGTAATAAGAAAAATAATTAACGAGATATTATTGCTGCTTGTATCCATTGATTTTTGTCCTTTAAATCTAACCGGAGTCGCTGTTTTTTTAGTGTGATATTTATAACATAATTTAAAATGCAGCGTACCTAAAATGTTATAAACAAGATAGCTACCTAAAAGAGTAAAAGTATCTTTAAAGATGGTAAGCGGCTATTTATTATCCAAAAAAAAGCGCCTTAACCACTACATTAAGACGCTTTGGATGAAAAGCTAAATAACAAAAGTCGGGTTAAAATAGCTAATCGGGACTATGAAATTGTTAGAATTGATATGCCAATGACATCTTAAATTGAGTAGGCGCACCGGGGTAAACCCATAATGCGTTGTAGCTACTTTGAGCATATTCTTCATCAAGAATATTGTTAACACTGATATTTAACTTGGTGCGCTCGGTTAAGTTTACCTGCCCAAAAATACCAACTAGTTGATAGCTCGGTAAGTTAAATGTTAAATCGGCGGCATCGCCTAAGCGCTCACTGGTGTACTGATAACTGGCACCTAGCTCTAGCTCTTTGCCAAGAACGGCCATTTGATGGCTAAGCGTTAGATTTAAGTTATTTTTAGGCACATTGACTAATGGGCTGCCTTTTTTGATTGGCACGCCCCAATCAGCATTTATTATGTCGTTTGCCGTACTGGCATCTATATAAGCGTAAGATAAATTAAACTTTGTATCATCAGTAATATAAGTACTTAAATCAAGTTCAACACCTTTACTATTTGCTTTACCAATAGGCGCTGAAAAACCAACGTTTACAGGATCGGCTACTAACATATTACTTTTAGTGGCATCAAATAATGCTAGGGTTCCCGTTATGCCTTGGTAGCTAAATTTAGCGCCTACTTCAAATGAGTCACTGTATTCAAAGCCAAATGGGTCGCCATTTGCATCTGTGCCACTTAATGGTAAAAAGCCTTCGGAGTAGCTGCTGTATAAGGTTACAGCGTTGTTTAGTTCATATACTAAGCCTACTCGTGGACTTACCTGGCTTTGTGAACTGCTTGAAAGCACACCACTTTTGGTTTCTAAAATGTCTTGATCTACGCTATCGAATCTAAGGCCAACTAATAGTTTAATTTTATCAGTCAGATCCATTTGATCTTGAACGTATATACCATAAGCATCTTGTTGTTCGTTGTTTTCGTAGAGTAAACCTACTTCAGGACGAGCAACGTTATAATTCGGCTGATAAATATCAACTGTGTAAGTGCCATTACCGCCGCGATAACGATAAAGTCCAGTGCGTAAGTCGTATTTGTATGCGTCGGCTCCTATTAATAAGTGATGGGTAATGCCTGCGGTATCAAAATGCCCACTTAGCTCAAATTTAAGGCTGGTATCATCAACTTCATAATCGCGGTAGCGCTGTTGGCGGGTAAGTGTGTGGCCATCATCGAATAATGATTGGCGCGAGGGTGCAAGTTCAGCATCAGACGAAAACCCAGTTAGTGTAGAGCTACGGTAGTTTGCGCCTACAACGAGTGACCATTCATTGTTTATATCGTGATTTAAAGTTACTTGGTGACCACGAGAATATACTTGCGTGTCACCATCGTTTGGATTGCCTAAATAGCGTGAGCTAGGAACAGTATTAAAATTATCATTAAGTACAACAACACCACGGTCAAATAGCTGGGCTAAATCAACGTATTCAAATTCATAAGTGATACTGGTTGAAGCGTTTATTTGATGATAAATAGATGGCGTAACCACCTTTTTATGGGTGTACACCTCATCGCGGTAGCTATCGCTATCTTGCCATGCGCCATTTATTCTAAATGCTGTATTATCGTTAATGCCGTTTGTATAGTCGCCTTCAACGCGATTAAAGTTATCACTACCTAAGCTAAGCTTTAGCTCACCCTGTTGCTCAAATTGAGGTTTTTTGGTTACGATATTTACTGTACCGCCGGGCTCTGAGCGCCCGTATAGTGCAGAACCTGGGCCTTTTAATACTTCAATGTACTCAATGTTTGATACATCACGAGGGCCGCTGAATCCACGTCCACCGCTAAAACCATTAATTAAGTAACCCGATGGCATGTTTTCGTTACCCGATAATCCACGAATCGAAAAGCTATCCCATAATGCGCCACTGTTATTTTTACGTGAAATACTGGCAGAAAAATCCAGCGCATCTTGTAATTGAGTTATTCCTTTTTGATCAAGTACCGCGTTATCGAGGGTTTCGATTGATTGTGGCATTTGCTTTTGAGGAATATCGCCTCGGTAAGCTTGTTTATATGTAACCGCAATTTTCTCTATTGGTTGGCTTTGGGCAATGCTTTGTGCGCTTGCACTTAAGCAGGCTAAGTAAATTAATGAGTACTTCATAAAATGCTTTTTGGTAACGTTATATTATAACCAAAACTATAACATGTGTTACTTTATAACAAAATGTTTTTTTGCGCTCTATGTGTGCGTCTAATTTTTATACTAGCGGCTATACAGCTATCACGTTAATATGGATGAAAATAACACAATAAGAATAATATAATGTTAACAAAAACAAATGCATTAATTTACTTTTTAGCCTTTAGCAGTGGCTTTAGTATTATGGGAATAGAGCTGTTAGGTGGGCGCATTTTAGCGCCTTACTTTGGCAGTAGCGTACATATCTGGGGCAGTATTATTACGGTATTTATGCTTAGCTTATCATTCGGGTATTTACTGGGAGGGAAGCTGTCTATTCGTCATCCTTCGTTGACCAAATATGGGTTAATCTTTTTAGTTGCCAGTATTATGGTGGTGCCCATTGCTTTGTTTGCTGAGCCAATTATGGCATTTATTTTTTCGCATATTGAAGACAGCCGCTACGGCTCGTTACTCGCCTCAACCGCGTTATTTTTTATACCCACCATTATTTTAGGCATGATCTCGCCCTACTCTGTACGTTTGCTGGTTACCAATAGTGAGCGCAGCGGCCAAGTGGCTGGCGGCCTTTATTTTGTAAGTACCTTAGGCAGTGCGCTGGGCACCATTATTACCTCTTTTTATATGGTACTGGCGTTTGATGTTAACACCATTATTTTAGGTTTTGCTGGTGTGTTAGGCACGCTTGGGCTAATTGCTATTAGCTTTGATAAACTTAAAGTGCGAGAGGCCTTTTATGCACAAGCTTAAATTATTGTTTATTAGTATAATGGCGCTGCTATTTTCAGCTCACAGTATGAGTAATGTTGTGCATAAAGAGCGCTCTTTATATCGAAATTTACTCGTTGAAGAAACTGGCGATTTACGCTGTTTAAAGTTTGATGAAAAAACCCGACAAAGCAGCCAAAGTTGCATGTACATTAGCGACCCTAAAAAACTGGTATTTAATTATACTAAGCTGGCTTTTTCTAGTTTATTACTGATTGATAACCCTAAAAATGTGCTCATTATTGGTTTAGGTGGCGGTACGCTTTCTAATATGATTCATGAGCTATACCCAAAGGCACACATTGAAAATGTTGAAATAGATCCTTCGGTAATTAAAGTGGCGCGCGATTATTTTAACTTTATAGAAACCGATAACGTAACTACTAAAGTACAAGATGGGCGTATTTTTATTAAACGTTCGGCGCTTAAAAGTCAGCAATTTGATTGGATTATTTTAGATGCGTTTAATGGCGATTACATTCCTGAGCACCTACTCACAAAAGAGTTTTTTGAAGAAATAAAAAGCGTATTAGCTGAAGGCGGAATTGTTGCTGCTAACACGTTTTCATCAAGTAAACTTTATGAACATGAATCGGCAACTTATCATGCGGTATTTGGCGATTTTATTAATGTAACAGCCAATAATAATAGTAACCGTATTATTTTAGCCGGTTATAACAAAACCCCTACAGAGCAACAAATAGCACAGCGGGTTAAGCAACTAGCTCCACTACTTGCCCCTTATGATGTCGATATAGAGGCAATTAGCCAGCGTATGTTTTTCACTAAAGATGGAAAGGACTGGCCAAGTGATACTAAGGTGCTGACTGATCAATACTCTCCAGCTAATTTACTTAACTTTTAGCGGCTGATATCACATGGTCACTTATATCCGGTGACCATTACTTTAGGGTATTATTAAAAAGATAATATTTTAAGGAAACGGCAATGTACATTCACTTTATTATTCATGAACATTTTGAAGCGCCAGGCGCTTATGAAGCTTGGGCTAAAATGAATGGCCACACGCTGTCTTATACCCGTATTTATTTAGCTGAACCCTTACCTCAGCATACCGATGATATCGATTTTTTAATCGTAATGGGTGGGCCACAATCGCCCGCTACATCGCTTGCAGAATGCCCTTATTTTGATAGCAAAAAAGAACAAGCCTTTATTGCCAGTGCGATCACGGCAAACAAAGTAGTGTTGGGCGTTTGTTTGGGGTCGCAATTAATTGGTGAAGCTTTAGGCGCGACTTATCAACCTAGTCCAGAAAAGGAAATTGGTAAGTTTGCTATTACCCTCACCGATGCAGGCTTGAATCATCCGTTATTTAGCCATTTTGGCAGTGAGCTTAATGTGGGGCATTGGCATAACGATATGCCTGGGCTGACTGCTACGGCCAGTATTATTGCCTATAGCGAAGGTTGTCCAAGGCAAATAGTCGCTTATAGCGATTTAGTATTTGGTTTTCAATGCCACATGGAATTGACCACCGAGGTGGTTACCCTCCTCATTGCCAACGACGATTTAACCAATGCCCATAATTACCGCTTTGTTGAACAACCCGAAAAGCTCTTAAGTCACGATTATGATGAGATGAACAATAAGCTTTATACTTTCTTAGATAAGCTTGCCGTACACTATTTATCTAAATAATACTTATTTACATGAAGTTAAAATGCCAATTATTTACTTAGCCTGCTAACTAATGCTAAAATTTGCTGATATTCACAAGTAAGAGTTCCTATGAGTAGCAATATTCCTTTTCATGAAACACTCGATTTAACTTTATGCGGCAATATGGGTCGAGTGCACCGCTTATGTCGAGAAGCGGTAACATTAGCGGTTGAGCCGCTAGGTTTAACTCAGTCGCGTTGGACGGCAATGATCCACTTACATCATTTACCTTTAGGGGCTACGCAGCAAGCGCTGGCGACTAGCTTAGGTATTGAAATGCCCTCATTAACGCGCACCATTAAGCAATTAGAGCTGCAAAATCTAGTTATTCGACAAGTTGATGAACACGATAAACGCAGTAAAAAATTGTACTTTACCGATGAGGGTATAAAGTTATTAGAACACTTAAAAGAGTTAACAAGCGATATTAAACAGCGTTTATATGCAGGTTTAAGCACGGAGCAGCTTGATGGTATGGCGCATAGTTTAGTGCAAATGGAAGAAAACGCGCGGCGTTGTATTGTAAGCTTATCTGGAGATAAATAAGTATGACACCCGATCAAAAATTTGCTCGCTACGTTAAAGTATCGCTCGTTGGTTTTATTGTTGTATTTTTCTATTATATTGTTGCCGATGTATGGCTACCGGTTACGCCACAAGCACGGGTTTACCATCCGGTTGTGCAAATATCGCCGCAAATAAACGGCCGTGTTACCGATGTATTGGTTAGTAATAACCAAACGGTTAAAGCGGGTGATGTATTATTTGAAATAGACAAAAATACTTACCAACTAGCACTTGAGCAAGCGCAGCTCGCGCTTGATGATGCCAAACTGCAAAATAAACGACTTGATACCAACGTAAAAGCGCTGGAGGCACAAATAAGTGCAGCTAACGCTAAATTGCATGAGCAGCAGCTATTAAAAAAGCGTGGCGAAACACTCTACAAACAAAACTCTATTTCGGAGCAAGAGCTTGAAAGCATTCGTGCAAATTTTGCAGCAAGCCAATCTAATTTAGCTGCCTTTGAAGCACAGTTAGCAGAAGCTGTTTTAGCGCGTGGCGATTCAGGGCAAGATAACTTAGCACTGCGCCATGCAGCAAACCAGTTAGCACAAGCTGAGCTTAATTTATCTTATACGCAAGTGCGTGCTTTAAGTGATGGCGTTGTAGCTAATTTACAGTTACTTGAGGGCTCCTATGCGGTTGCGGGTAAGCCATTACTCGCGGTTGTAGCAAAAAAAGCAGATTTGGTAGCCGATTTTCGTGAAAAGTCACTATTAAACATGCAGCCAGGCAGTTTAGCAAAAGTGGTATTTGATAGCCGACCTGGTGAAGTATTCGACGCAAAAATTGAAATATTTGAGGCCGGTGTCAGTGACGGACAACTTAGTGCGAATGGATTGCTTAGCACCACCGAAACCAGCAATCGCTGGGTTCGGGATGCGCAGCGTCAGCGTATTCACTTAGTGCTGCCAAATAACAATCAGCTTATAAATAATATGCCCAGTGGTGCGCGTGCCACTGTGCAGTTACTTCCACAATCGGCTATAGGTCAATGGTTGGGATCAGTACAGATCCGCTTTATTAGTTGGTTACATTACATTTATTAGTGGGGCGAGTAATGACACAACATGTTAGCCAAGCGCCACAACTCGATTCAAATGGTTTACGCCAAGCGCTACGGATTGCTGGCGGCTGCACTATTGGTTTTACTTTGTGCAAGTTAATGAATTGGCCCAATGGAATATTTTTTACGGTTTACCCTATGTTACTACTCGGTTTAGTGCCAAGTATTAACAAAGGCGTGATCCGTCAATTTGTTGCCAGTGCTGCCTACAGTGCGTTTATAGTGCTTATTTTACAGGGCTTATTTTCACACTTGCCGGTGTTAATGACGCTCATTATTTTTGCTAGTTTTTGCGTGTTATTTTACTTAATGAGCTCTGGTGGTGCGTTTTTATTTGGTGCGTTAGGTGCGGTGAGTTTATCGATTCAGTTACATTTTGCCAGTCATGTTGATCAAGCTAGTAGCATTTACCCGCTTATTTTAAGTAATGGTGTGGCTATTTTTATTACTATTATTATTGCGCTCTTGATGCATGGCTTGTTTCCTGACGTGACAGCGCGACCCATGCGCGCTGTACCGCACAAGGATAAAGAAAGTATTCGTCACGAGGTGTTGTTATGTGCCACGGTCGCGACTTTGTCGTTTGTGGTTTTTCAGGTGCTTGATTTGCAAGATTCAATTTCGGCGCAAGCGGCATCTATTTTAATTTTATTTTCGCTGTGTTTTAAAGCGGCGGGCACCGCAAGTTGGCAACGTATTATTGGTACACTGATAGGTTGTAATGCTGCTTTAGTTGCGCAATTGTTTTTGTATAACCATACCGACGTTTTACTTTTTCCGGTGGCTATATTATGGATTTTATCTTTTATATTCAGTCGTTTTCATATTTTAGGTGGTGGTTCACCGGGGGTTGGGTTTGGGGTATTGACCACTTTTGGGATTTTATTTGGTCAGTCGTTAGGCCCTGGGCAAGATTTAATATACAGCGCCATGTATCGATTTAGCTCGGTGGCTGTTGCAGTAACAGTAAGCTTAAGCGCAGTGTATGTAGTGCATCGAATCCTAAACCGATTTAGCGTCACCCGCCATCATACTTATGATTAAATTAAAGGCTGCATTCGCAGCCTTTTTTATGTGCTTAACCAGAGTCAGGTTACTTAAGTTACAGCTTAATATTACCGCGGAGAGCTTTGGTTTGGCCGTGTTTGGTTTTTTTATCCATACGTTTACGCTGTGAGTTACGGCTAGGTTTGGTAGCACGACGTGCCTTATTAACCTTTGTGGCGCTTAAAATTAGATCTTTTAGCCGTTTAAGCGCATCTTCCCTGTTGAGCTCTTGAGTGCGGTGGCTCTGGGCTTTAATTATCAATACCCCTTCTTTGGTGATCCTTGAATCTTTTAAAGCAAGTAATCGTTCTTTATAAAATTCGGGCAATTTAGAGCGGTTTATATCAAAGCGTAAGTGTATAGCACTGGCTACCTTATTAACATTTTGTCCGCCAGCGCCTTGCGAGCGAATAGCGCTTAGCTCTACTTCCCATTCATCAATGGTTACGCTGTTTGAAATAGTTAACATAGTGCCCCGTTCTTTTTGCAAAAAATGTATTATAACATCAGTACATTGACTTGTGGTGATTCAACTAATTAGATAGGCGGCCATTGCTATTTACAATCTAATAATTGCTAAATAAACACATAAAAAAGAATTTACTCTACACTTACTATATTGTTTTTTAATTCGCTTTAATTATATGAAACAAATATCTATTTTAATGCTTTTGGTATGTATGCTCGCTATTTCGTATGCTGTTTATGCCAAATCATCTCAAACGTTTAGTGCTGGTGTAATTGCACAAGAACAAGTTTATCCAATTAAAGTGTTACCTTTGGGTAATTTTCAACGCTGTTTTGTTGTTGCTGCGCAAAAAGAAGATGCGCTGTATTCTGCGTGTTATATTAAAAAGAGCGCGCAATCGATTTGGGTTGCCGAATCCGCGGGAGCGCGTTGTGAAATAAAATGTGAGTCGCATTTAAACAGTGATGGCAAAACACAGGTGCAGTACTTTACTACTGATTTCTAGCAAAAATGCTGTGCCAAGGTTTCTTTATCGCGGTGGTGAGCCCTTTTATTTGTTTAACCACTTGCTTATCACACGCTGTTTGCTTTGCATTATGCGGCCCTGACAGCATCAAATAATGGGCTTCACCTTTTATTGCTTGCTTTGCTACGAACAGTGATGGATTTTCCCTTAGCAGTTTTTTATTAACTGATTTTTCAGAGGTATATGCTACGTACTGGCAAAAGTAAGTCTCAGTTTTTTGGGTTTGCATATCGCCCCACTCCCCTATTTTTCGCCACTGTGGTGAGGCATATCGCCTTGCATCAACCATAAAGCTGCCATGAAGCGCCGGTATTGAATAAACATCATTAATGGTTTGCTGTGCTTTAGCTGCATTATTATATGGGCCTGCAACGAGGTAATAGCTATCACGGTTTTCATGTTTATATAACTGCAAAGCATAGGCTGCTTTATCAATTTTATTCGCTACAATAAGTGCCGATTGAAACTTTTTGAATACGCCTAATTGCACAAAATAAGGCGTGTTTTGGTTTGCTTTAGCTGCTGTTGCTGGTTGCTTATTTAAGGTATTAGCGTTATTTGTGTATACAATGATGTCTTGCAGTATTATTGTATCGCCGCTTTTTTCAGTGATGATCTGCTCGGGAAGGTTTTTTATGGTTACGTTTTCTGATAGCTGCTCATTTTTTTCTATTTCAAGAATATAACTTCCTTGAGAAACATTAGAAAAATAATAATAACCATCATATTCAGTGACCGTTGAATATTGTTTTTCGCCGCCCTTTTCTTTAAGTACAACCGTCAGTCCTGCGATAGGTTTACTCTTTTCATTGCTCGATAGATAGATAGTCCCCTCAACCTCGTTGTAGACAACTAAAGGAATGTTTACTTTGGTTTGCCCGCCTCTATGAGCCAATGTTTTAATTTTCCCTAAAGAGGGCTGCAAGTAAGGATTAGACAACGAGCGTAAATTAACATCTAAAACTTGGCCACCGTAACTGCTTGGCAGCAAGACCTTTCCGTCATTATTGGTGTATTTATCTCGCCATAGGTAGTTGCCAGTAAAATTAACGTCTTGAATTGGCTCATCGCCTTGGTCAAAGATTTCATTTTCATTCCAATCTATGAACGAACTAACTTCTATTTGCCCTGAATTTAATGAGCGAGGAGTGTCAAAGTTAAAGTCTGCTTCTAAATGATCAAAACTAAATGTGCCATTTAAACCTAAAGAAAAGCGCCAATCACCTTGATTATCGACTTGCCCTGATACTTGTATATTAAATATCTCATGGCGGTATGTATACTGATGACTTAAAAGCGTATTTGCTGCAGAGTTAGACTGATATGTCAGCTGGGTTTGATTGAAGGTGCTTTGTGTTTGTGGCCAACGTAAACTACTTCTCAAACGAGTAAGTTCTGCGCCATTATTAGTCTGCCAATCTAAGGTGTTGGTCCATTTCCAAGAGGCAATATCCATTGAAGAATAAAGCCGGTTTATTAGGTTATTCGTATCGTCATCATAAAATAGTTGGCTTGACCATGTTCCTCCGATATAACTTTTATTGATACCTAATGAGAGTCGGTTTTTAGTGTTGGTATTTTCACGTACTTCATTGCTCCATCTCATATTCCAGTTAAGGGAGTTAAAGAAATCAGTGCGGCCATTTAGGCTCAATAACAGCCTATTTTTGAGTGAGTTCTCTTGTGCTACAAATAAAGCGCTAGAAAAGTCATTAAGGGCACTGTATTCAACATTAACACTGATGTCGTTAAAAAGTGTATCAGAAAGTAGGCCTCTAAAACCGGCAAAGTAAGCATAGCCAGCATCGAGTTGTTTTGTGGCTAGAAAACGGTAACTGCCGTGATCTGTAAGTGTATTTAGCCCCGATGATAGGTAGCTGCTGTTATCTTGGTCAGTTTGCAAATGAGTAACTTGAGCGTCATAAGTGATAAATTCACTAATGCCATATGAGAGATTGCTTTTAAAGGCATTACTCATCGCTGTTGAAGCGTTATTAGATTGATTAAAAACACTTTTATCTGTTTCTAAAAACTCTACCTGATAGCTTATTTTTCCGGGCGATAGAGCGTCTTGTCCTATTGTATATTTTTGAGTACGTGTGATTTGCTCGCCTTGTGAGCCAAAAAGTTTAATTTCAAAAATATTGTTGCCGTAAAACGTTTCAACATCGGTAAATCGAACCAAATTTTCGTCGTTAGCTTGAGTAGTGGCAATAAATTGACCATTTCGATACAGCTCCGCTTGCCAGCCCGGTAATGCGGGTTCTTCAATGGTAATGGTTGAAAAGTTTTGTGCCGAATGTGGGTTAGCATTTGAAATATAAAATCCCCGACCTTGATTTGAGCTAGTAATAAGCTGATCTGATTGAGATTGAATATCTCCCAATTGGTAGTGAATGCGTGCCAGTGAGTGATCTTGTTCACTTAAATTAAAGTCTTTAGTTACTTTTAAAAAGGTATTAGCGGTGTTTTCGTTTTTGTTGAATCGTAGTTCAGCTCGATGATGAAATAAGTCAAAGTAGCTATTAAGCCTGAGCAGCCCCTTATAACGATTATTAGATGATTTATAGCTTGCTGATAACGAATATTCAGATACCGGATAGGTCAGCGTTTGGTATTGGTCGTCTATAAAGTGATCGTATTGCAGTACTTTGGACTTAATTAGTTTTGTAATACCACTTGTTACTTGGCTGTTATTATAAGTAAGCAAGCTACTAGAAAATGAAACCTGCATCAGTGAGTAATCAAAGCGCGAGTCGGTATTTAAAAGTGTATTTATGACAGATAAATCAACATAGTGGTCGTAGTCATCGACAGCCCACAATGAAACATTTTCTGAGGGAGCTAAAGTTGAGGAAAGCTCAGTATTAAGCACCAGCTCACTTGAGTCAACTTTAGCAACCAGTGTATTTTTTGACACATTTAAGCTAATTCCCATAGTCGATTTCAGGGCGCTTATGGGCAATAGCAACTTATTTGATTTTGAATAGTAGGCTTCTAAATCTGAGACAACTGAACGCCCATTTACCCTGACATTTATAATCACAAAAGCCTCCTCATCAATAGGCCATTGATAAAGAGTCGGTAACTGCTTGGCGATGATTGCTTTAGGTGCAATTAACAGTAACGTACAAAGTAATAAGCGAGCCGCTAAACCACAGCCTAATGCCCTTATGTTTAGCACTTTCTATTTGATATTAATAGGGATCGCTAACTCGATTTTACCGCCGTAAAGCTCGTTTTCTTTGTAATTGAGTGTCAAAGGCCCAGTTACTGGGGCTTGTAAAGTGATGTATACCTTTCGACGAGATAGAGGGGTATAAACGGCCACATTGGCTATTTCACCAACCATTACATTATTCTCATCAACTAATTCAAAGTTTCCATACACAGAGCGATTCCCTGTGAGTGTTTGCCAAAATGTTAGAGTCGGGCGCCCATTTTGAGTAATTAATTGCGGGTTTATTAATTCTGAGTCAGCCTCTAATTGGCCATGACGAACGATAACAGGCACGCTGTAAGCAACCTTAGGCCTAATACTTATTCCATCAGCGTCAGGGTTTTGTGATTCAGAGGCTATGATTTTAAGCACCGCCCTGTATTCGCCAACAGCAAGCTCAGCTTTTTTGCGAACGGTCATTCTGATAGCTTGCATCCCTTTTGGGGCAATAGTGCCGCGACGTGGTGAAAACCGTAGCATGTTTTTGGCAGAGCGTCCTTCAACTTGTTGCGGAGTAACATCTATAAGCGCTCCTTCTTCGGTCATATCTTTATGGGTAACAACAAGTTTAAAATCGAGATTTTTATTAGAGGTATTGCGGATAAGTAGTGAATTATTTTTAGTACGTCCATCGAAGTATAAACGGTATTCAGACAGCGCAAGGTTGGCACTACAAATTTCAGGTAGTAAAAGAGTTAGGCAAAGGGAAGCCCAACAAAAAAGTTTAAACATCATGGGACAACTCAACAACATGATAATAAAAAGTGGAGCGCGATGCTCCACACATTTTATTTTTAATGCGCAATTGCGCAAAAAAAATAAACTGAGACTAAATTAGTAAATTACTATTGCCTCAGCTTTCATAGTCTTATTGGAAAGACACATCTACAGTGTAATCTACAGTGTAAGCAGCGCCCGCTGTCAGTGTAGAATCAACGGTCATATCACCATATACATTAACGGTAATATCTGTTGCACTTGCATCAGTAGTGAAAGGAGACGCAACATTGTCAGCAGTTGTTACACTGGTTGTTCCATCTGTAGCCGTTGTTACTGGAGCAAAAGTTAAGTTAGTGCCTGTGCTTCCAGATACAGTAATATTCATTGCTGAATTTGGCGCTAAACCAGATACAGTAATTCCACCTAATTGAATGTTTGCATCTGACGCATCACAGTCACCCGATACAACGCCAGCATTATCCATCGTACATGTTGAACTTGTAGATAAGCGAATTTTACCAAAGTGCAGTGCGCTATCTTCTGCAAAAGTAGGCTCAGTCCAACCGTTTACACTTGCTTGAAATGTTTGGTTAGATGCAAGTAAAGAAGTTGATGAGATTGCTAGTAAAGCGGAAGCAGCAAAGATTTTTTTATTCATAGTTTTTCCATTTTTAAAAATTATTATTTTTTTACTTCCGTGCAAATTAGTTTAGAGGGTTATCTCAGTCCATTGTTTCGGATTTAAACACAATTGTTATCAAAATGAAATCTTTTGTTAACGTTAAGGCTTTTTAAAAGAGATAAGCAGTATGAAGTTATTAATTTTGACCAGCAAAATGCAACAAGAAAAATAGCGCCGATGTAAATTATATTTTAACGCTAGAGGGAGTTATTTTAAGGCATAGTCATAGTGACTTAACTTATTTTGAATCTATATAGATGTTTATAAACTATTTTTAATCTTTCAGAACCATTTTGTAGTTTTGTATGGCTGGAGGCCTGTGCTTAAGCAGTAAAATAAAGTGGCTGCAACATCTATGCGACATGTTTATTTATTGAGCATAATTTACGCATTGCATCTCTATTGTTATTTGCTCAATTAAAATCATTACGGATTAAACCGCAATTATCAAAGATCAGATTTTTACTAACACGTCGGTTTAAAAGTATGAAATTTAATTTTCCAAGCCTGTTTTTTCATCGTTTTTGGTGGTTTTTTAGCCCTCTACGGTAATAAGTTAGTAAAAAATCGGTTTATATCAGTGGTATTTTATCCCTTGTTGGTAAAATACTGATCCAGTGTTATTTGAGGGAAATTTAAAGCTTAAAAGGTCTTTAATTATTAGCTGCTTGTATCAAACTTTCTTGTTAGGCCATGTAAAAACTGATTCATGAGAGTGCTTTAGCTAACTTTTAATTTCATACACTGACGTGTATTTACTGCGGCTTTATGTATTTAGTAGATAACAACAACGCATTCAGAACAAACAATCACTCATACAGGTTATTTTATAGTTAATTTGTAATCTAATTACAGATCACTATTTAACTAACTCAATTTAATGCTTATCACTGCATTTAAATACAAATAAGAATTACTATCTTTTGTATTTGTTGGCGTTATAATATCGCCATCTTTTTTAGCTATGTTTAAAAGGAATTTGCAGTATATGCAGGCCTCTAACCGTCTTTTAGACTTTCCCAAACCCGTATTTTCTATGTTATGGCAATTTATTCAGCGCTTTAACTATGAATTAGCGGTTTTATCGCGTTTTTTTATTGCCATTGTGGGCGGGTATTTTTTTACTGCCGTCAGTGTGTCGCTGTTAAGTGTTGTGGTGCCGGTCTCTAAAGTTGACGCGGTTCTTTTAAGTGTGTCTGCGAGTATTTTAATTTATGCACTGGTGTTTATTTATAGTTTTTATCTTCAGTCGTTAAAAACAGTTTGGATCAGTATTTTACTAAGTGTTGCAGTGCAATTTTTTATATTGTCGTTAATGAAGGGATGGTTATGAAAGGGAGTTTTTTTCGCTCAATGACCTGGTTACATACATGGGTAGGTTTACTCGTGTGTTGGTTACTGTATTTAATATTTTTTGCAGGCACCATCAGCTTTTTTAGAGATGAAGTTAGTTTATGGAATCAGCCAAGTATTCATAATATTGAGCAGCAGGCAGACCGTATTGGCGCGCAAAAGCAACAAATAATAAGTGGCGTTGAGTATTTAAATACCCAAGCACCTAATGCCCCTAATTGGCGTATAACCCTTCCTGAAGAGCGTGTACCCTATTTAACGTATGGTTATGCTAAGCCAAAAGAGCCTGAGCAGCGCAGAGCCTCTTTTGAAAATACCCGTTTAGATCCAAATAATATGCAGCCTTTAGCTCCTTTTACAGATACCCGAGGGGGAAATTTCTTTTATCGCCTGCATTTTGATTTACATTATATTGATGTAAAAACAGCGCGTTGGATTGTGTGCTTTGCAAGCTTGTTTATGCTTATTGCATTGATATCAGGGATAGTAATTCATAAACGAATTTTTAAAGATATGTTTGTTTTTAGAGCTAATAAAGGCAGTCGTAGCTGGTTAGATGTACATAATTTAAGTTCTGTATTTGCCTTACCGTTTCATTTAATGATTACCTATACCGGCATTATTACTCTGATATTCATGATATTTCCCTACCCCGCGCAAACCGTTTATGAAAATGGAATACGTGGTTTTTTCAATGATGTTTCGCCAAGTAGTCCTGTAACAGAATCATTGCAAGGTACTGCACCTTTAGTGCCTATCAATACTGTTTTAGATCAGGTTTATACTAAGTGGCCAGAGGCTGATATAACTCGGGTAATTATTAATAACCCGAATAAAGCCGCTGCAACTATTATGGTTTTGGTGAGCCCTGGGAAAACATTAAGGGATCAATCACCCCGTTTAATTTTTAGCGGAGCGAGTGGTGAGCTTGTTGCTCAAACTGATGATGAACTCACTGGCAGTAAGGCGCTATATGAATCATTAAACTCAATGCATACTGGGCGTTTAGCAGAACCATTATTACGTGTTTTATATTTTTTAGGCGGCATTGCCGGCTGCATAATGATAGCGACAGGCTGCATAATGTGGGCTAAGCGCTTACGCGAAAGAATGAAAAAAAATACTCAGCCATCTTGGGGGCTAAAGCTAGTTGAAGGGTTAAATCTAGGAACATTGATGGGACTACCCTTGGCTACATCGGCTTTCTTTTTGGCTAATCGTTTACTCAGTAAACAGGTTGCTGAGCGCGCGGATAAAGAAATACTCGCTTTCTTTTTAACTTGGCTATGTGTGTTCATCATTGCCTTTGTAAAGCGTGACAAGTTGCAGTGGTGTGTGATGGCTGCCATAAACAGTATTGCTTGCTTTAGTGTGCCACTTGTTAATGCGCTAACAACACAGGGTAATATAATCAGTTACTTGCGTAACGAGCAGTGGGCATTATTTATGTTTGATAGCCTTTTTCTAGCAATTGGTTTGCTGTTTTTGTTACAAACCGAAAAATTACGTACTGCTCTGCAAGCTAAAAAACCAACTCCAATAAATACTGAGGAGCAAAAAGTATGATTACCTTGCTTCCTTTTAGTTTATGTTTGGTGGCTTTTAACTGCTTTGCGCTGGCTAAGTTTAATCATTTTAAGGATGTTTTTAATAAGCGCCCCACTCAACAGCAGCGTTTGGTTTTATTGAGTGTTGCTTGGATCAGTATTTTACTAAGTTTGCTGTTATGTGTTAACGAATTACAAGGTTATGGTGGTTTGCAGTTTTGTGGCTATATGACGTTAAGTGCTTTAATTGTAATGACTTTTTATAGCTTTTTGGTGAGGTTAACTAAACTTTTTAACTTACTCATATTAGTAATATTGGCCATGAGTACGTTATTTTTTGGTTTTAATGGGCTTTAGTTAGTAAAAACCTGATCCCAAAAAAACAGGCTAAATTGCGTAAAAAAAATGGCAAGCCATCAGGCTTGCCAATTAAAAAGGGGGATTGTCATTATGTCTTCACCTGCTTGTTTCTTTGCAGATGCAGTCACTATAGTCTTGCTTTATTTAACTTACCTTACAGTAAGGTGATCGTTTTATTACAGCTTAGACTATTTATCAATTCAACTTGTAAACCCCCTTTACAGCGCTTTTTGATTTACCCAAATAATTTCGTCAGTTGCAAAACCAAGCGCCTTTACTTGGCTTAAAAAGTGCTGCTTAAGCTCTTTGCTTACTGTTGGTGTGCGTGATAAAAACCACAAGTAATCTTTGCTATAGCTTGTTATAAAGGCATACTGATAATCAGGCTGGTCAAGTTCAAAAATAATATAGGCACCATAAAACGGGCCAAAAAATGACACTTTAAAATGCCCTGTATCGGCATTTTCAACAAATTTAGCTATGCCTTCAGCTTGGTCCCAACGCTGCTCTTCACTAATAAATCCTTTGTTTAATACCTTTACTGTTCCATCATCGTTAATTGAATAAGTGGCTGTTACTTGCTCCATACCTTGTTCAAAAGAGTGGTCTAATCGTGCTATCTCATACCACTTGCCTTGGTACTTTTCTAAATCAAAGTTTTTAACAGGGGTTATTCCTTCCGGTGCGCTGGTACAGGCACTGAGTAAAAACACGGCGGTAATAAATAATGCGGTTTTAAAAGCGAGCTTCATGTTGTTTCCTTTTCTTTAGAAATTGCTATAGGATCGCTCTAATACTAAAGCAATTTAAAGAATTTAGCATGAAAATTTGGGTTGATGCTGACGCTTGTCCGGTGGTAATAAAAGAAATCTTATTTAGAGCTGCAGAGCGTACGCAAACAGAAACTATACTGGTTGCAAATCATGCCATGCGCATTCCACCGTCAAAATTTATTAGTCGACTACAAGTGTCATCAGGGTTTGATGTTGCTGATGATGAAATAGTTAAACGAATTGAAAAGGGTGATTTAGTGATCACTGGAGATATCCCGCTAGCTAGCGAAGTGATTGATAACGGCGGCCAAGCGCTTAATCCGCGCGGTGAGCTTTACACTCCTGAAAACATTCGCTCTTTACTAAATGTACGTGATTTTATGGATACTATGCGCTCAAGCGGCGTAGAAATGAGTGGTGGGCCGCCTCCATTGAGCCAAAGTGACAGACAAAACTTTGCTAACAACCTTGATCGTATTTTAGCGCAAAATAAGAGTAGTTAAGGTGAGCAGCCAGTTAATAGGGTTAGGTGATAATTCATTTAGAGTTGGCGTGTATGTAGCAAAAGCCCCACCTATGCCTTACTTTGAAGCACTTGCGCAGTTAGAGCCTGTGGCTAGTGGGCAAATAAATAGCATAAATCAGCACTGTGGCAATGGCTGGCGAAAAGTCTTTAATGTGTACGCCAAAGTGTTATTTGCGCTGCCAAGCGAGCATTACTCATTTGCTAAACAAGCAGTAAGCTGGCAAGCATATCGAGATGAGCTGTTGTTACAACAGCATAGCGGGACTGCATTACTATTTAGCACACCGGTGCTTACTGAGAGTAAAAACCAGTTGCACATTCTTGCTGGGCGAACTCACGCTAAAAACTTAATACAACAAGGTAAATTAAACGCCCAATTTGATTGGCTTGATGATGAGTTTGCTATAGATAAAAGCCAGAATATTATTGTGTGCCCCTATTTTGATTATAGACAGCTGAGTAATATTAAAATTGCCCGTTTGAGTGAATTAGTGGCTCAGCTAAGATAAGCCACTTTCTTTTTTGCTACTGTTACACGACGTGAGTTAGTTTTTGTGCGCTATCAACTAGCATTAGTGAGCCCAAAATAAACAGTACACATGCCGATGCACGCCCAAACTTAAGCGACAATGCGGGATTGTTACTAAGGATTTTTCTGGCACTTATCCCTATTAACCAATACACCAACGCACAGCCTACTAAATGAATTACACTCAGTACCAGCAATTGTTCAGTGATAGAAAACGATAAAGTTGGCAACACAAACTGTGGTAACAAGGCTAAAAATAACAGCATTACTTTAGGGTTTAAACCACTAATAATAAAACCCTTTCTCATCCACTTTAGAGGGGTGTCTGAGGTGTGTTGTTGGCCATCGTTATAGGCAGCAGGCATAGGAGGAAATCGGTACAGTGATGTAGCAATCCAAATTATGTATAAAGCGCCGAACAAGGTTAACAGCTTTATAAAAATAGCATGTGATGCTAATAGCGCACCTAACCCTACCACCACAATTAAACTGGCCATTAAATGCCCAAGTATTAACCCTGACACCGCAGGAACAATTTTATCGCCTGCTATTCCTGCACTAATTGTATAAGCCCAATCTGCACCAGGGGTGAGAACAAACAAAATTGATACCAGCCAAAAAGAAAAAATAATATTAATATCCATAGCGCCATAACCTAAAATAAGTGAGTAGCTATTTTATTTCTTTCTGATGAGTAAAAGTTACTGTATTTTACTAATATAAGCGTTCATTTTAGGAAATAATTAACTATGGATACCATGGATAGGAAAATTCTTGCCGAATTACAAGTTGATGGCAGACTTACCCTCTCTGAATTGGCTGATCGTGTTGGGCTAAGCGTGTCGCCCTGTCACCGTCGTGTTAAAGAGCTTGAGAAAAGCAAAGCAATTGTGGGTTACCGCACCGAAATATCACCTGAGAAAGTGGGTTTAAACTTTTCTGCGTTAGTATTTATTACTATTAAAGAGGGCGATAAAGTGTCGTTAAGCAAATTAGAGCAAGCAGTGGATGCTATTCCTCAGATCACCAATGCTCAGCGGCTATTCGGTACACCTGATTACCTGTTACATGTCGTTACTAAAGATTTAGCCGCGTTTCAGCAACTCTACGATGACAAGCTATCAGCCCTACCAGGTGTACAACGTTTAACCTCAACCATTGTAATGAAAGATATTGTAAGAGCGCGTAATTTGCACTTTTAACAGGTTACGTTTTAACACGAAGTTTAAAAAGTTAAGCCGATGACGCTGTAAAGCCTATTATGAGAGGCTTTACAGTTGTATATAAAAATAAAGTATAAATAAAGCTTGTTATAAACTGTATTGCTGTTATTCTGCTTGCCATCGGGTTGATAGAAAGCCCAGTTTATTTGTAAGTACCACGTTGTTATTAGTAATAATCCTTCGCGATATCCTCAAGTTAAATGTTTGTTTTCTTCCTGTTAAACGCCTATTTTAAGGCAATTTTTTATTTATTTTTTTAGGATATTATTATGTCTAATACAACTACTGGTACTGTAAAATTTTTCAACGAAGCTAAAGGTTTTGGTTTTATTGAGCAAGAGTCTGGCCCAGACGTTTTCGCACATTTCAGCGCAATCTCAGGCGACGGTTTCAAAACTTTAGCTGAAGGCCAAAAAGTACAGTTCAGCGTAACTCAAGGTCAAAAAGGCCCGCAAGCTGAAAACATCGTTTGCATCTAATTTAAAGGGAGTGGGCTTTAAAGCGCACTCACCACGCTAAACTAACGTTAAGCGATAAAGCTAATATCAATACGATATTAGCTTTTTTTTTGCAAAAAATTTATACCACGTACCCACTAAAACCAAGTGCTTTAAAGTACAGTTTTGGAATGCCAAAGCCACATTCATTAAGTAACTCACTAAAACGCATCCGATCAAGCGGGTAAAACTCACGCTCTAAGTTATGTGCCATTTGCGTTTTTCCTGCTTCACTAAGGCCAAGCTCTTTGCATGTATTAAGTTGTGCCTCTCGTTCAAACGGGGTTTCTGGGCGCATTAAATCAGCAATAAATACTGGTGCAGATTTTTTAAGATTATTTTTAATCCCCTTTAATAACTGCTTCTTATCGCCGTTATCTTCAACAAAATGCATCACCAATAAACATAATACCGCGTCGGCTTTAACTTTTAATTTATCTACTGGTTGGCACTCAATGCTGATACGTGCATCAATACCTTGCTCTATAAAGCGTTGCTTAGCAATGGCTAACATGTCGGCCGAGGTATCTTGAGCGGTAAACTGCCATGTAGAATTAAGATTCGCCAGCGCTGCGATTTCTTTACCTGTACCTGCGCCTACCACTAAAATATGGGCGTTATCAGTTAACGTAGCGCTTAGCTGTGCGTTGGTTAGTTGATGTAATAGCTCGTAACCTGGGACTAAACGGGTAATACGGTTATCATACTCTTGTGCTTCTTCGCCTGTAAAAGTGGGCATACTATTTCCTTAAATTACGTTTATGGTGGAGTATCCACCCGGTTTTTTAGCGACATGAATTTGCGTTGCAACGCGTTCGCTCATTTCACTTACATGTGAAATCACACCGACCTTTCTACCTTGCGCTTGCAGTGAATCTAGCGCGTCCATTGCAATACTAAGTGTTTCACTATCTAGTGTACCAAAGCCTTCGTCAACAAATAACGAGTTAATTTGCACTTTGTTTGAAGATAAAGAAGCCAGCCCTAATGCAAGTGCTAACGATACTAAAAATGATTCTCCGCCAGAGAGTGTGTTTACAGAACGTTGTTCATCGGCCATATCGCGGTCAATAATCGCTATATCAAGTGAATCAGCTATTGCTGTGAGTTCGTAACGCTTATTCAGCGTTTTTAAATGGCTATTAGCATAATGCAGCAATATTTTTAGTGTTTGTGTTTGCGCTAAATTACGCATTGTTTTGCCGGTTGCATCACCGAGCACTTTATTAAGTAAATGCCATTGTTCTACTTGTTGTTTAAGCTTGCTTAGCTCAGCCTGCTTGCCCTCAAGAGCTTTTGCATTTTGGTTGTGCTGCTCGATGGCAGTATTAATCGTAAGTAAGTTATTGTGTAATTGTGTTTGCTGCACAGTTAATTGAGTTTGTTGCTCAATTAACTGTGCTTCGCTGTGTGCTGGCTTATTATTTTGCTGATGCTGCTCATTGGCATTTTGCTGTTGTTTTAGCGCGGCATGAGCATCAACTAATGCTTGAGATAACTGCTCGCTATGCTTTAGCTGCTCTTTAATATCGTCATTACTTATAGCCAGTAGCATCTCGATTTGCTGATGGCTAATATCAGCATAAAGCGCGCTAAATTCTTCAAACCAAGCACTATAGCGTCTTTCAAGTGTGGTTAGCTCTTGGCTGTTATCGGCGAAGCGCTGCTCAAGGTTTTTAAGCGTAATAGTGTGCTCATCGCGCTGTTTTACGGCGCTATCGTGTGCCTGTTGACTCTGATTTAATTCACCCTGACACTGCTCTACTTGCCTATTCAGCTGAGCCTGGTAGTCATCAGCGCTGATCGTTTGGTTATCGAATAACGCTAAGCGCTGTTGCTGAGTATTGTTGTGTTGTTGCTGTGCTTTAGTTAAATCGTCGTTGAGCGTGCTAATTTGCTGCTCAGCTTTAGTAATAAGGGGAGTTAGTTGCTGCAGCTGTAAATTAGCGCTGTCTAATTGCTTTTGAGTTTGCTCAAGTTGTAGTTGCTGATGTTGATACTGCTCTACTTGCTCACCTAGCTCGCTTAGCGTTAACGCGCCAGTTTGCAATGTTTGCCAAAATTGACTGTTTTCAAAATGAGAATTCAGCTCACTTATAAGTGCTTCGCGTTGGCTCAGCAATTCCTGGTGCTTATTATTAAGCATGGTGAGCTGATTGTTCAGTTCAACATGCTGGGTATTTAATTGTTGCTGAGCAGTCTGTTCTTTTTTAACCGTGTTTTGCAGTTGGTTAACCGTTTCTTGCAACTGGCTTTGTTGTTTTTGTGCTGCAAAGTACTGCGCTTTTTGCTCGCTTAATTGTTTATGGGTGTCATCAAGCTGCTCAACGCTCAAGTCATTAAGATCTGTTTTAGCCGCTTGCATGGTGTTTTTAATGTCTAACATTTTGGCTTGGGCATCAGCAATCGCTTGGCTTTGCTGCTTATGCTCTGCGACTAAAACAGCATGCTGCGTTTGATGTTGATGTAGCTGGGTTTGTGCATCTAAGTGCTGCTGCTTAGCGCCAGTATAAGTATTTTCAAAGTCGGTTATTAAGTTATTAAAAGGTTGGCTTTGATTGTTTGCAAACGGGTGCTCAGTGGCTCCACAAACCGCACATGCCTCATTAGGCAGTAGTTGTGCGCGTAAATGTTCAACATGTTCACTCGCACGCAGCCGTGCTTGATTAAGCGATTGCTCGGTGTGTTTAAGTGCTTGCTCTTTTCTGCTTAATTGCTCACGCAGTGTGATGTTAGTTTGTTCACTCTGAGTTAGCTTTTCTGCTGTAGTACTTTGTTGCTGCACTGTGTGCTTTAGTTCTTGATTAAATTGCTTATAACGCGCTCGTTGCTCTTTTAAATAATCAATATTTTTAAGCTGATTATCACACTGCTCAATATTGAATTGCTCTTGCTGTTGGGTGAGCTTATTTAGATTTTGTTGTTCAGTGCTTAGTGCGTGCTCTGCATGTTCTAACTGTTTATTTTGCTCGTTGAGCTTGGTAGCGAGAGTGCTTAGCTGCAAAGTAATAGTTTGCTTTTGTTGCTCGAGTGTTTTTAATTGCGTTGTGGTATTAAAAAACTGCTTAAAGCTGTGACTAAAATAGTTCCAATCAGTGGCCAATGGCTTTAGTTGATTGTTTTCTTGTAACCACTGCTGATGGTGAGTGCTTTGTGTTGTTGCCTGCTCCACGCTGAGATTATTTTGTTGTAGCTGCTGTTGTAACTCGTTTAGTTGTTGCTGCTCTTTGGCTTTTTGTTGTGTCAGGCTTGTTATACTTTGCGTAAAAATAGCTAATTGACTGTCGAGCTCACGTGCTTTTGTTATGACTGGTTCAGCTGTTTGTTGTTGTTGTTTTGCTGTTGCTAATTCGCTTTGTTGTTTTTTAACCTTACTTGCTTGTTCATTAATAAGCGCGGCATGATCCAGCGCGTTTAATTCCTTAATTTGCGAATTTAACTGGCTGTTTTGCACCGTTAAGCTTTTAAAGCGCTGGCGATTATCTTTAATTTCAAGCGCACTTTGTGCTTGTTTTGCTTGCTCAGTTTGTGCTTTAACCGCATTTAGTGCATCACTTGCTTGTTGCTCGTTTTGTTGAGCGGCTGTTAATGCTTGCTCTAAACTGTGTGCTTGTTTATACCAATTAATACCCTGCTCTGTGCTGGCCAACGTTGTTTTTATGTGTTCAGTTTGTTTTTTTAGTTCATCAAGAGTGTGCTTCTTCTCACTTAGCTCTTCATCAGACAATAACGCATAACTGGCTAAGCTGGCTGTTAGTAATTCAAATTTATCTTTAACTGCTTTATTACGCTCAAATATACGTTGACCAATTCGACTAAATTTATCGGTGCCAGTAAGGCACTCTAAAAGTTGTGCGCGCTCATCGCCGGTGGCTTTTAAAAAGGCGGCAAACTCATGTTGTGCTAGTAGCACTGCACGGGAGAATTGCTCAAAAGTGAGGCCTATTTTATTTTCAATGGCTTTGATGGTGGTGCTTTTGTCGGCAATTAAGGTTTCATCAGGTAAGCTATGCAAAGTATGCTCTGCCACTTTTAGTTTGCCGGTTACTTTTTTATGCGTGCGTTGAATACTGTAGCGTGCTCTATAAAGTTGCTGATCTTGCCCGCTAAAGTCCACTTCCGCATAGCCTTCCCATTTCCCACGGCGCAATAAATTGCGGGCATCGTTAAGCTTTATGTTGTCGCCGTTAAAATCAATTAGGTTACCTTTGTCGCCTTTCAAACGAGCAGTTTTCGTATAAAGCGCTAAACAAATGGCATCAAGTACGGTACTTTTTCCCGCGCCGGTGTCACCTGTAATAGCAAATAAACCTGCGTCTTTGAGTGGGGATGCTAAAAAGTCGATTTCGGCATCAGCAATGGAGGCTAAGTTATGAATACGCACGGCGGTTATTTTCATAGTAGCTGCTCCTGTTCAAGTTCATCAATAACGTCGGTTAATAGTGCTTTTAATTCACTGGGAACAGTTTCGCCAGCCATATCTTTGTCGTTATTAAAGGCTTGTTCGAGCAAATTAATTGGGTTGAGCATTTCCACAAAGCTTAAATCCTCAAATACCGTTTCTGAAGAATTATTCACTTGCTGATCGCGTACCCGTTCTATACCACAAAAGTTAACCTGCTTGCCTTTTAGTGCTTGTTCAATTTGTTCACGAAAAGTGGTATCGATATCACTGGATTTTAGCTTTACTCGTAAATATGGCGCTATTTCGTATTGTTGTGTATCGAGTGCTTTTATTTGCTCGCATAGCTTGGCTAAAGGGACGCACTCCCCCTCGGGTAATACAATTACTTCAGCGAGCCTAGGAATGTAAAGGGGGTTTACAGTAGTGCTTAGCGGTTGGTCTTTTTGTCCGTTAAACTTAACCACATTGACTTGATGGGTGTATTTCCTTTCTGAAAACGACATTGGAATAGGCGTACCGCTGTAGCGAATATGCTCATTTTTAGCCACTAACTGCGCTTTGTGTAAATGCCCTAGCGCTACGTAATTGGCATGCTTACCAAATACTGACGCTGAAATGGCTTCTTCACCGCCAATAACTAAGTTACGCTCAGAGTCACCAGAAATATTTCCACCTTTGGCATGCAAGTGACCCATAACAATTAAAGGCGTACTTTCATCGGTAAGCGTTAATGCATGTTCAAATGCTAGTTGGTAAGCTTTAGCAACGCCTTGTGCGTAACTAGGGCCACCCTCGCTCTGGCTAAGCGTACTTATATCGCTGGTTCGTAAAAACGGCATAGCGATTACTACAGCGTGTTTGTCGTTATCATTAATTGTTATTACCACGTCATTTGGATTGGCGGGATCAAACCGGCCTACAACATGGGTATCAAACTGGGCTAATAAAGGCTGAGCAGCCAAAATACGATTAGCAGAGTCATGATTGCCAGCAATTATAACCACGTGTAATTGCGGACACTGTGCTTTGGCATTTTTTATAAATTGATAGAGTTGGTTTTCGGCGCTAGCACTGGGGGTGGCGGTATGATAAATGTCGCCTGCAACAAGCAATAAATCGATTTGTTGGCTAACGAGGGTGGTTAATAACCAAGAGAAAAAAGCATGATGTTCATGACGGCGATCATGTTCATAAAATTGCTGACCTAAGTGCCAGTCTGAAGTGTGAAGAACTTTCATTTTGCGCTCTTAAAAAACCATAAGAGCGCCAATATACCCAAGGCAATTAAAGATGCAAGTATCGCTTTAGGTTAAAGTATACCAAGCAATAAAAATAACTGGCAAAGCAGCAAGGGCTATTGTTAAAGGCCACTTTAATGCCTTCGCTTTTTTGGCCTGTAATACTGCTAGTGCGTTTGTTTCATTACAAGCAGCCACTTTATCAATATACAGGTAGCCTGAGTTAATATACTGCTTACAATTTTGCACGTCTGCTGGTATTGCAATTAGTTTTTGCTGCTTTTTTAGGACATAAAAATCCATAAACTCACCACACTTAATACGACTAGTTAGAACAAAAAATATTTGAGAGAAACACTAAAAAAGTACCCTCAAATTAAAAAAGTGGGCGATTCTAATTACAAACCATAGTAAAGATCAACCTAAAACTGCGTTTTTTAGTATTTTTAATGAAAATAGCTGTGTTTTTTCATTTTATCTCTACTTTTAGTGAAACTCAGCCTATTTTGTAAACCCCCTTTACAGCTTAGTTTTTTATGTAAATTGCTAAACAATTTAGTTAAATGTTGTTGTGTAAAACCGTGTTTTTTATATTCATATAAAAGTGTGGAATATCACCCTATAAAAGCAGGGTTTTATCGCTATTTTATTGAAGCTTAGCTGTAAATTTGTCACAGTAGCGTCACTAAAATCGATCAGGATTAACAATGAAGAAAAATTTATTTACATTGAGTTCGTTTGTATTGCCTTTGGCAATGGCGAGCTCTGTGATGGCCTCATCTGTTGAACAGACTAAAGGCAGCTATGTTGATAAGTTTCGTCAACTAGATGAAGCTTTGCCTACCCCTAATGTTTACCGCAGTGCCGCAGGTGCACCAGCAGAAAATTACTGGCAACAACGCGTTGATTACGATATTGATGTAAAGCTTGATGAGCAAAAGCGTCGTTTAACGGGGAGTCAAACAATTGAATACAAAAATAACTCACCGCATACGCTTAAATATTTATGGCTACAGCTTGATCAAAACATTTTTAAAAATGACTCGATTGCAGAAACCACGCAAACTTTTAAAAGTACCCTACAAAACGAACCTGATGCCAAGCCTGCTAAATTAAGCTTAGGTGATTTACGTCGTCAGCAGTTTATGAACGACAATGAGCTAGGTTACACCATTAGCAATGTTAAAGATGAAGATGGTAAAGCGCTGCGTGTAACGGTTGTTGATACTCTAATGCGTATAGATTTAAACACGCCACTTAAACCGGGTAAAGATGTTGAGTTTAGCATGGACTTCGCGTTTAACTTGGTTGAAGAAGATGCGGTAGGTGCACGTGCAGGTTATGAACACTTTGAAGAAGACGGTAACGATATTTTCCTAGTGGCACAGTGGTTCCCTCGTTTAGCTGCGTATACCGATTACGAAGCATGGACCAACAAACCATTTCTAGGTAGCGGTGAATTCACCTTGGAATTTGGCGACTACGACGTTGAAATTACGGTTCCTGCAGATCATATTGTATCGGCAACCGGTAAGCTTGATAACCCTAGCTCAGTTTTAACCAGTACTCAGCGCAAGCGTTTAAAAAAAGCTGAAACAGCAAAACGTCCTGTATTTGTAGTTACTGAAGAAGAAGCGCTCGAAAACGAAAAAGCAGGTACAGACAAAACAAAAACATGGCATTTTAAAGCAGAGAATGTCCGTGATTTTGCATGGGCGTCGTCACGTAAATTTATGTGGGATGCTAAAGGTTACCAACAAGGGGGGAATGAGCAACCACTGGTTATGGCTATGTCGTTTTTCCCTAAAGAAGGTGGCGATTTATGGAAGAAGTATTCAACTGAATCTGTGGTACATACCATGGAAGTATATTCAAAATACTCATTTGATTACCCGTACCCAACTGCACAGTCAGTCAATGGCCCAGTAGGGGGTATGGAATACCCAATGATCACTTTTAATGGTCCACGTACAGATTTACAAGACGATGGCTCGCGTACTTATTCTCAAGCAGAAAAGCGCTTTTTAATCGGCGTTGTTATCCACGAAGTGGGGCATATTTATTTCCCTATGATTGTAAACTCAGATGAGCGTCAGTGGACCTGGATGGATGAAGGTTTAAATAGCTTTTTAGATGGTGTTGCTGGGCGTGAATGGGATCCAACCATTCCTTGGGGTGTTGAGCCACGTGATATTGTGGCGTACATGAAGTCTGAAACTCAAGTGCCAATTATGACGCAATCAGACAGTGTGCTTCGTTTAGGGCCTAATGCCTATACTAAACCAGCCGCGGCATTAAATATTTTACGTGAAGTTATTTTAGGTCGTGAATTATTTGATTTTGCGTTTAAAGAATATGCTCAGCGCTGGAAATATAAGCGCCCTACTCCGGCAGATTTTTTCCGTACTATGGAAGAAGCGTCAGGTGTTGATTTAGATTGGTTCTGGCGTGGTTGGTTCTACACTACAGACCATGTTGATATCTCGCTTGATAAAGTATATCAATTACGGTTAGACACAAAAAACCCTGATATCGACTTTAATCGTTTACGTGATATTGAAGCGAATAAGCCAAGCTCATTATTTGTTGAGCGTAATCGAGCCGAAGGTAAAAAAACCTGGGTTGAGAAAAATCCAGATGTAACCGATTTTTATGACGAAAACGATCGCTTTACGGTTACTAATAAAGAGCGTAATTCGTACAACAAATTTTTAAAAGGCTTAAAACCGTGGGAGCGTAAAACACTCGATCGCGCATTAGAAGAAGACAAAAACTACTATGTTATGGAGTTTTCAAATCTAGGCGGCCTTGTGATGCCGATTCTTTTAGAGCTAACTTATGAAGATGGCACTAAAGAAGAGCGTTACATTCCTGCAGAAATTTGGCGCCGTAACCACAAAAACGTACAAAAACTGATTATTACCGACAAAAACAAACCGCTCACCTCAGTAACGGTCGATCCAGGCTGGGAAACGGCAGATGTGAATGTAGAAAATAATTACTACCCACGTCGTATTATTCCTTCGCGTATTGAAGTCTACAAACGTGAAAAGAGTAAAGCAAAAGTAAGCCGCGATATCATGCAGGATATTAAAACTGAGCTGAAAAAAGACGAAAAAAATAACGAAGAGGACCAATAATAATGCGATTTTTGCTTATTATTGTTTGCTTTTTAATTGCTGCGCCGAGTATGGCGCATCAATTAAAATCATCCGTTACCACGGTGTTATTTAATCAACGAACTCACAATATTGAATTAATGCATCGCTTTTACTTACATGACACAGAGCATGCTGTTGGCAGTTTATTTCAAGGCAAAGTGGATATCATCAATAACAAGCGTGACCAAAAACGCTTTGCTAAATATGTTGAATCTCACGTTGCTTTGCAAACCTTAACGGGTGAGCCGCTCACACTTAATTACGTGGGTGCACAAGTGGATGGTAAGTTCTTTTGGGTTTACCAAGAAGCGACGATCCCTGATGAGATTGAAGGTGTTAAGATGAGTAATGGCGCATTGCGTGATTTATGGCCTGCGCAAGTCAATATGGTAAATGTTGAAGGGCGAGGAAAAGTAAAAACGTTAAACTTTAGTCAAGACGATACGTGGCTTGAAGCACGATTTGAAACTAACTAACCCACTGTGCACCTTTATAAGGTGCGCACTTTTTTGCAGTATAAATTAGCTGATCGCATTAATTTACTTCATCGTAAAATCGATATAACAGTTGTTATTCAAACCCAAACTATTGTGTTATCAAATGAGCTATACTAAGAGGGCAATGGACTGAACTCTTTGTAATTGTCTATTGATATACTTTTTTTATAAAGCAAATCCAGCAAAATGAGCTAATAACTTAGCGCAAGGAATGAAATGAAAACGCAAATTGAGGCAATCAAAGGTGTTATTTTTGATTTAGACGGAACCTTAGTATCATCAGAATTAAATTTTTCATTGATTAAAGCCCAAGTAGGTTGCCCTGCAGAGCAAGACCTACTCGAATATATAGAGCAATTGCCCTCACCCTATATGCGTGAAGAAGCGATGAATATAGTGCATCAGCATGAGCTACTTGATGCGCAAACGGCGACCCTTTTACCTGGCGTTGTTGAAGCCGTTAACGCTCTGCAAGCAAAGAATATTCCTATGGCTATTGTGACTCGTAATTTTGATAAAGCGGCCACACTAAAGTTGCAACACAACCCATTGCCAATAGAAACGGTACTCACTCGAACTGAAGCTCCAGCCAAACCCGATCCGAGTGCTTTATTAATAATTGCAAGGCAGTGGTCAATGCCCGTTGATAACGTTATTTACGTTGGTGATTATTTATATGATATACAAGCGGCCCATAATGCAAAAATGCGAGCCTGTTTATATACTCCCGATGTAACCCCCGCGTATGCCGAGCAAGCCGACTTTGTGATTCATGCTTTTGATGAATTAGTGTCGTTAGTTGAAAGTTACGCTGAAAAAGTGGAGTTATGTTAAATTGCACTGTATTTCATTTCGCTAATAGCATAACGGGTATTATTTAAATTAATACCCCGCTGCTTTTGCGCAGCATAACATGTTGAACCACTAGCCCAATACGCTTTGAATTGGTAAAATATCAAAAACAGAACGTATTCAATAGAGGCACAAGATGGGCAGAGCATTTGAAGTCCGCAAAAGTTCGATGGCAAAAACAGCCAACGCGAAAACTAAAGTAAATTCAAAGTACGGTAAAGAAATTTACGTTGCAGCCAAAAGTGGTGAACCCGACCCCGATGTAAATCAAACATTGCGCCGCTTAATTGAAAAAGCCAAAAAAGACCAAGTCCCTGCGCATGTAATCGAAAAAGCAATTGAAAAAGCAGCAGGTGGGGCAGGGGAAGATTACTCAACTGCACGGTACGAAGGCTACGGCCCGGGTAATTGTATGGTGATTGTTGACTGTTTAACCGATAACCCTAATCGTACTATTAAAGACGTGCGCTTACCGTTTACTAAAACAGATTCAAAAATCGGCACACCTGGTTGTGTTGCACATATGTTTGATCACCTTGCTGTTTTGGGGTTTGCAGGTGACGACGATGAAGTCGTGTTAGAAGCGCTGATGATGGCTGACGTTGATGTGACTGATGTAGAAGCCGAAGATGGCAAGGTGTCGGTATTTGCACCGCATACTGAGTACTTTAAAGCTAAAACGGCATTAGAAGAAGCATTTGAAGGCATTAACTTTGAAGTTGATGAAATTACCTTCGTTCCACAAGTACATGTTGAAATTACAGATGAAGAAGTCATTGCCAACTTTGATAAATTTATCAATATGCTTGAAGATTGCGATGACGTACAAAATGTTTATCACAACGCGACCATTAAAAACTAATTCGTAGTGATTTAAAAACTAGTGAATAGTGATTATTCACACCCGTTATAAAAAATCAGCTTAGTAAAGCTGATTTTTTTGTTTTTAGGTTAAGTTTTAAGTTAGTGCTGTGCTTTATATTTTAAGCGGTAGCTATGCAGTAGCGGCTCAGTATAACCGCTAGGTTGGCTAACCCCTTCAAATACCAGTGCCATAGCGGCTTGATAAGCAACACTTTTAGCCAGTGTTTGCTCATTAGTTGCCATGGGAATGTAAAGGCTGTCATGTTCATTTTGGCCATCAACAACCTTAGCCATTTTTGCCATCACTTTTTGTACTAGCTCTTTACTGCACACGCCATGATGCAGCCAGTTGGCGATATGCTGGCTTGAGATACGTAGAGTGGCTCTATCTTCCATTAAGCCAATATGGTTAATGTCAGGCACTTTAGAACAGCCTATTCCTTGATCAATCCAACGTACAACGTAACCTAAAATACCTTGCGCGTTATTTTCAAGCTCACTTTGAATATCTTCTTTTGACAGTGTTTCTGGGTTTGTCATTAGCGGTGGTGTTAGCAAGCTTTCTAGGCTTGCTATTTGGCGCGTGGCAATGCTTTGCTGCAGACTAAATACATCAACATCATGATAGTGCATTGCGTGTAATGTAGCGGCAGTAGGAGAGGGCACCCAAGCCGTATTTGCACCTGATTGAGGGTGGGCAACTTTTTGCTCCATCATCATCGCCATTTTATCGGGCATTGCCCACATACCTTTACCAATTTGTGCTTTGTGGCTTAAACCACAGGCTAGGCCAATATCAACGTTACGATCTTCATAAGCGCTGATCCAAGGCTGTGCTTTAATAGCCGCTTTAGGCAGTACAACACCCGCTTGCATAGAGGTATGTATTTCATCACCAGTGCGGTCTAAAAAGCCGGTGTTAATAAATACAACACGCTCTTTAGCAGCATGAATACAGGCTTTTAAGTTAGCAGATGTACGACGCTCTTCGTCCATAATACCCATTTTTAGGGTGTTTTTAGGCAAGCTCAGCGCCTCTTCAACCATGCCAAATAAAGTGTTAGCAAATGCTACTTCATCAGGGCCATGCATTTTTGGTTTTACAATATTAATACTTTGCGCGGTTGAGTTTTGAATGGCATTTTTAGTGTTTAAATCGTGCAGTGCGGCTGTTGCGGTGAACATGGCATCCATAATTCCTTCAAACACATCATTACCACTTACATCGGTAATAGCAGGGTTTGTCATTAAATGCCCAACGTTACGTACAAACATCATACTGCGCCCTTTTAGGGTCAGTTTTTGGCCATCAAGGCCTGTATATTGGCGATCGGCTTGTAACGTACGGTCGACCATTTTGTCGCCTTTTCTAAACGTTTCAACCAAGTTGCCCTGCATTAGGCCCAACCAGTTTTTGTAAACTTGCACTTTATCTTCGGCATCAACTGCGGCAACTGAGTCTTCACAGTCCATAATGGTGGTCAGCGCTGCTTCAAGTACCACATCTTTTAGCCCAGCTTTATCTGCTTGGCCAATAGGGTGATGGTGGTCTATTTGCAGCTCAACATGTAATCCATTGTTTTTAAGTAAAATAACACTTGGGTTTTGTGCCTCACCTTGATAGCCAACGAGTTGTTCAGGGTTTTTAAGTGTTGTGTGTGAGCTGTCGCGCAAAGTAATTGCAAGTGCGCCATCCACAATTGAATAATTAGTGCTTTCGATGTGCGAGCCATTTTCAAGCGGTAGCGCTTTATCTAAAAACTGTCTGGCGTAGGCCATTACTTTAAAGCCGCGCACTGGGTTGTATTGAGTCCCTTTCTCTGCACCATCGTCTTCACTGAGTACGTCTGTGCCGTATAGTGCATCGTAAAGTGAACCCCAACGTGCATTAGCAGCATTTAAAGCAAAACGGGCATTACTAACCGGTACCACTAACTGTGGCCCTGCAGTCAATGCTATTTCTGGCTCTACATTCTGGGTTTCAATATTAAAGTCTTCAGGTTCATCAACTAAATAGCCAATGTCTTTTAAAAACGCTTGGTACTGGGCTTGATCACCGTTTTTATTAGCAACATGGTAGTCATCAATCTGCTTTTGTAATTGTTCACGTTTAGCGAGTAGCGACTTGTTCAGCGGAGTAAGTGTTTGCACTATATGAGCAAAGCTTTTCCAAAACTGGTGTTCGTCTAGATGGGTACCAGGTAATAGTTGTTTTTTAACAAATTCAGCTAGTTGCTTATCAACGCTGAGTCCAGAGTGGGTGAGAGTGTGGCTCATAATTAAAATCCTTAAACGGTCCGACAGAGTGCATTTTTTATATGCGTACACTTACCATATCGCAAAAAAGTCGCTTTGAGTGCTTTTTAACCATTCACTATATGTATAGCCGCAATAACAACTATAAATTTACTAAATCTAAAAAATAAGCCTAATGTTTAATTAAGCGCTACAGAGCTAACGCGATGTAGTCACTCTCTCAACAATAAATATTAATACCCGTTCGAAGGACTTTATTATGACAACATATCAAGGCGAAACAGATACACTAGCAACACTATGCCAATCACAAGGCAGTGCATGGAAAACTATTAATCCTGAATACGCAACTCGCATGCGTTTACAAAACCGTTTTCGCTCTGGTGTTGATATTGCACAATTTACTGCTGACATTATGCGTGAAGACATGGCGGCATACGACAAAGACACAAGCCAGTACACGCAGTCTTTAGGTTGTTGGCATGGTTTTACTGCGCAACAAATGATGATGGCAATTAAGCGTCACCAAAAAACAACTAAACGCAGCTACGTATACCTAAGTGGCTGGATGGTTGCAGCGCTTCGCTCTGAGTTTGGCCCACTTCCAGATCAAAGTATGCACGAAAAAACATCAGTACCAGCACTTATTGAAGAAATCTACACTTTCTTAAAGCAAGCTGATGCACGTGAACTTGACCATTTATTCAATGAGCTAGACGATGCAAAAGCAAACGGCGGCGACGTTCAAGCCGTGCTTAATAAAATTGATAACTTTGAAACGCACGTTGTGCCAATCATTGCTGATATTGATGCAGGTTTTGGTAACGAAGAAGCGACTTACCTACTTGCTAAAAAGATGATTGAAGCGGGTGCTTGTGCTATCCAAATCGAAAACCAAGTATCAGATGCTAAGCAATGTGGTCACCAAGCAGGTAAAGTTACCGTTCCTCATGAAGACTTTTTAGCTAAAATTAACGCAGTACGTTACGCGTTCCTAGAGCTAGGTATTGATAACGGCATTATCGTTGCACGTACCGATTCACTAGGTGCAAGCCTAACGCAAAAAGTACCGGTTTCACAAAAACCAGGTGACTTAGCAAGCCAATACAATGCATTTTTAGAAACAACACCGGTAAACAGCGTTGAAGATTTAAATGAAGGCGAAACGGCAATGAAGCTTAATGGCCAACTTTGTAAGCCTACACGCCTAGATAACGGTTTATACCAGTTCCGCGAAGGCACTGAGAAAGACCGCGTAGTACTAGATTGTGTAACTAGCTTACAGTCAGGCGCTGATTTACTGTGGATTGAAACAGAAAAACCACACGTAAAACAAATTGCAGAGCTGGTAAATCGCGTTAAAGAACAAGTTCCAGATGCTAAATTAGTATACAACAACTCACCGTCGTTCAACTGGACGCTTAAGTTCCGTGAGCAAGTATACCAAGAGTGGCAAGAAGCAGGTCGTGATCTAAGCGCTTACCCAAGTATTGATGACAACAAAGCGCTTATGGCTCCAGAAATGGATGCAACAGAGCTTGCAGCAGCCGCTGACTTATTAGTACAAAACTTCCAACGCGATGGCGCACGTGAAGCCGGTATTTTCCATCACCTAATCACATTGCCAACGTACCATACAGCGGCATTAAGCACAGATATTCTATCTGAAGGTTACTTCGGTGACTTAGGTATGCTGGCTTATGTACGTGACGTACAACGTCAAGAAATTCGTCGTGAGCAAGCGTCAGTTAAGCACCAAGACCTTGCAGGCTCTAACATTGGCGATACGCACAAAGAGTACTTCTCTGGTGAGAATGCACTTAAAGCCGGTGGTGAAGCTAACACCATGAACCAATTCTAATTCAACTAGATAGTGTTACTTAAGGGCCGCAAGGCCCTTTTTTTATGCCTGCATAAAGACAAAATTTAATAGATCAGTATTTTACTAGCTAGTTATTCAGGGGTGCAGTGCAGGTTAAAAGTGTAAATTAAATTTAAAGGATGTTTATGACTCGGCAGTCAGAGCTTGATAGTTTGATTACGCTTTGACACGGGTAAACACAATAAATTAACCGCTTTTTACCGCATATAGATCACGATTTAACTAGCTAGTTCAAAAAGCAGATCAGGTTTTAACTAACCAGCTTGAAAACAGCCATTATCTTCATTATTAAGGGTAGATTTGCCTTTCTAACCCTTAATTTGACTATATAAACGCTTAATTTAAAGATTTTTAACCGGGGTTTATAAAGTAATAAACCGATTTTTTACTAACTGTTGCAGCTTATAAAACATTTTTTTACTAACTGAGGGCTTATAAACAGTGACTCAAACCGAATTTTTACTAACTCAAAGGAGCTGAGTTAGTATAAACCGAATTTTTACCAACTCAGCTTGAAACTAAGTCCGATATTTAGCTAAAGTATGTAAGGGATTACTCACATTATTGCTGTAAAGGGGGTTTACACTTGTGAGCTTCGAGCAACGAGCTTGTATAGCTCGTCACTCATAACTCTACGTTTTATTTCGAATGCTTATCAAACCACCACTGAATGTAAGCCACTTTAGTCATTAAATTTGATGGACGGGCAGTAATACCATGTGAAGCGTTTGGAATGCGCACCATCGCGGTATCAACACCCTGCAATTTTAAGGCTTGATAAAACTGCTCTGTTTCTGAAATTGGCGTACGGTAGTCTGCTTCACCAGTCAGTAGCATGGTTGGGGTTTTAACATTGCCAACATAACTGATTGGTGAGCGCTTCATATAATGCTCAATATGGTCCCAAGGTTTACCTGGAAACCAATAATCGGCAAAAAATGGATAGAAGTCGGCAGTTAGTACAAAGCTGATCCAATTAATCACTGGTTTTGCAACCACAGCTGCAGCAAAGCGATCCGTATGGCCTACAATCCACGCGGTTAATACACCGCCGCCAGAACCACCGGTAACGAACAACTTAGACTCATCAATAAAGCCTTTATCGATTAGCGCGTCAACGCCAGTCATTAAATCATCGTAATCGTTGCTTGGGTAATTATGATGAATAGTTTGCGCAAACTCTTTACCGTAAGAGTCACTGCCTCGCGGGTTCATGTATAAAACGACATTTCCTTTAGCGGCAAATAGTTGTACTTCGGCACTAAAGTGAGGGCCATAGTTAGCAACAGGGCCACCGTGAATTTCAAGCACCAGTGGGTATTTTTTTGATTTATCAAAACCAAGAGGGTAAGCAACCCAGGCTTGTATTGGTAACTCGTCGTGGCTTGACTTTAACCATAGCTCTTCAACCCTAGCGAGCTGTTTAGTTTGTAGTGCATCTGAGTTTAAATCAGTTAAACGCTTTACTGTGCCACGCTTTATTGTTGCAACGTCAGCTGGACGCTGAGTATCAGCCAGTGTAAATGCAATATCGCCATTTTCACTAATATCAAAATCACCACCAGAATAAGGTCGCCCAAACGCCACACTTCCTATTTGTTCGGTAATTACTTTTCGTTTACCGGTTCGAGGTTGATAAGCGAGCGTGGTTTGGCCTTCATCGGCATAGCTAAAATAGAGGCCTTTTGAATTTGCGCTCCACTTTATTTGGCCAACGCTGCGATCGAAGTCGCTAGTCAGGCTTTGAGTATCGCCAGTTTTTAAATCACGAATATAAAGCTGAGTATTTTCATAGTTAGTGCGTTTGTCGTCGTAGCCAGTATAAGCAAGATACTGACCGTTTGGTGAGACCTGAGGTTGTTGATCTGGCCCATTACGGTCGGTCAGTGGGGTGATCTTTAACGTGCTTAAATTAAGTTGGTACACTTCACTATTGGTAGGCTTGAGCGCATGTTCAGCGTGTCTATTAGCTGAAAAATAAAGTGATTCGCCGTTTTTACTAAAGCTTACACCCCCATTGTAATCAAAGTTATCGTCAGTGAGTTGCTGTGCATTGCCGCCATTCGCATTAAGAGTAAATAGCTGATTAAACCCTTTTTGACTATAGCCACTGCCATCTGCACGGTAGTAAACATCGTCAATAAATTTAGCTGGCTCTGCCCAGTTAGCACCTTTAGGTTTGCCAGGCAAACTGACAGGAGGTGAGCTTATTTCAGGAACAAACATACTAAACACTAGGTGTTTAGAATTAGGTGACCAAGTTATTGAGCGAGGTGTATTAGTAAGGTTACTAATTTTTGCCACAGCTCCAGTTTTAAGCCACTTCATGTATATTTGATTACTGCCATCTCTGTTAGAGATAAACGCAAGGCGCTGCCCATCGGGTGACAACACAGGCGAGTAGTCCATAAATACACCTGATGTTAAGGGCTGTAGTTGTTCTGTGTTGTAATCAACAGACCAAATATTACCGACTTTGCGATCGGTTTTAATATCCATGCGGTTACGAACGAAATACACTGTTTTACCGTCTTCGGTGATGTCTATTTGGTTGGCATATTCTAAGTTGAATATATCTTGAAGTTGTAATGTGTGTGTATTGTCGTTTGCGCTGGCAAAATGGCTTGCGCTAAATATAAAACTAAGTGCTAAAAACTGTTTCATCATTAATCCCTGTTGTTAACTTATGTACAGTTATAAGTGAGGGATTATTAAATTAACAGCACAATGCGATGAAGCCCATAATTAACTCTATGAGCATTAATTCAATGAGGTTACAAAGGCTGTAAAGGGGGTTTACAGCTTAATCTGTATTTTTAACTTTAGCTATTGGCTGAGCAAAGCGCTTTTATCTCTTCAATAATTGCAATGCCTTGGGGGTTATCGCCATGCACGCAGATGCTGTCAGCAACTAGTTTCAACGATTTTCCAGATTGAGTAGTTACACTTTTACCGGTTAAAAGCTGCTTAACCTGAGCTAATAATGCGTCTTTGCTATGCACACTGCCCGGTATATTTCGTGCTACTAATTGCCCTTGGTCTGTGTATTGCCTGTCTGCGAACGCCTCTAATATCAGTGTGAGCCCAAGGTGCCGTGCCATTGTTTGATGTAGCTTGGCATCGGCTGTGGCGAGTATCATCAACTTTAAGTTAGCAGGGTAACTGGCAACCGCACCCATAACAGTGGTAAGCAATTGCTGGTTGTTCATCATGTCGTTATACAGCGCACCATGGGGTTTTACATAGCTAAGGGTTAGCCCTTGTACTTTTGCCATGCCATCAAGGGCAGCTATTTGATAGTGCAAACATTGAGTGAGCTCAGCCACACTCATACTCATTGAGCGCCTACCAAACCCTTGTTTATCAGGGTAGCTTGGATGAGCGCCAATCATAACATTATGTTGTTTAGCTAGCTTTAGGGTATGCGCCATTACACTCGAATCACCAGCATGAAAGCCACAAGCAATATTTGCCATATCAATATGTGGCATAACGTCGTTATCAAGGCCCATTTGCCATGCACCAAAGCTCTCGCCTAAATCACAATTAAGTTTCATATTAATGGCTCTTCGATTGTTTAATAGTGACTGGTAACTGGCCTTTTGCAGGGGCTTGGCCAAATAATACTTTTGCCAGTGCAGTAAAAGCAGGCCCAGACACCAGATCGTTTTTATCTACATCAATATTATAAGCGTATGAGGCAAGCACTGCATCAGCATAGTTACCAAATTGAGCAATGTCATACGGTGCTCGCAAACTAATAAATACCGTTGGAGTGTTTTTTTGTTTAGCCATTTTTAGTAATGATTCAAGCGCTTTGGGTTGCTCTGCGTTATTTAAGGCAAAGTTTGGGTTATCGGCTAAATCATCCATACCGCCAATTTCCACGGCACTTTGGTTCGGCGTTGCATTGCCAGCAATAACAATACTTGCTTGGTTTATGTTGCGCTGCGCTTCATCTGGGTCAAAGCCCTGTAAGCTGCTGCAACTAAAACTGAGTGGTTGTAAACTTAACGCACTAATTGCTTGTTGCATTGCCATGCACTTGCGGGTGTCAGGCATAATAATATGAATATGCTGATCAGCGCCAAGTTTAAGCGGCAAGGTATTATTGTTATTTTTTATTTGGCTAATTGCCGCTAATGCCAGAGATGCTTCTAATTCACGGTGTGCTTTATTACCAATAATGTGTTTTGCATTAGCCAATGCATTAATGGGGTTAGGCAAAGCGTTTAATTTAAACTTACTTTTAAGCGAGGTAATACGCTGCGTCGAATGGGCAATTTCATTTGCGTCTAGTTGCCCTGTTTTAACCGCACTAATTAAAGAGTCAATGAGCGCATCAAGTTTATTTATATCCTCAGGCGTTCTAATTTCTATTGGCATTAGCGCTATATCAACCCCAGCTGCAAAAGTGTTTACAACTGCTTGGGTAGGGCTGAAAAAATGACTTATACCGGCCATATCCAGTGCATCGGTTACCACTACGCCTTGATAGTTAAGCTCTTTACGAAGAATATCGGTCATGATTTTACGCGACATGGTCGCGGGTTTTATCATTTGCTTACCCTCTACATTGGTTAATGTACTGCTATCAAGCTCAGGGTATTGAATATGCGCGGTCATTATCATCCCAGGACTATGCTGCTCAATAATGTGTTTAAAGGGCGCTAAATCTTGAGCGTAAATAACTTCTTTTGAATGCATCACTCTAGGTAAGCCTGTATGGCTATCTACATTGGTATCGCCATGTCCTGGAAAGTGCTTTATAGCGCTAATAATCCCGTTTTTTTCAAATTCACTAACTTGTGCCGCACCCAGTACCGCTACTTCATCGGGGTTTTCACTAAAAGAGCGTACATTAATGACCGGATTGTCAGGATTCATGTTCACATCAACCGTTGGCGCATAATTTACATTAATGCCAAGCGCTGAGAGTTCAGTAGCCAATACGTTCGCCGTTTGGGTTGCGAAATAAGTGCCATGCTCAGGGTAAGTTGCGCCAATTGACATATTACCGGTGAATGAGGTTGCCACATCGCGAGGTAAGCGAGCAACGCGTCCGCCCTCCTGGTCAATAGAAATAAACAGCGGTAAGCCTGATTTTGATGCAGATGCAGCTTGTTGTAGTTGCTGATTAAGGCTAATAATTTGTTCGATGCTTTGGGTATTTTCAGAAAACAAAATTACCCCGCCAATATCATAACGACTAATTGCTTTTGCAAGAGTGTCGGGCAGTTTGGTTAATGGCGTTCTGCAGCGTTTACTACTGCCTTGGTCACAAAAATAGCGCAAATCGAGCATGAGCTTTTGCCCAAGTTGCTGTTTAAGTGACAGCGCAGAATCGGCAAAAGAAGATTTTATTGGCATGAAACATCCGATTAAAAAAAGAGAAGACGATAACAAGTACTTATTTAGCAACACACACCCCAAGGCTAAATAAAAATAAAGTGCACGCAGCTTAACTATTATTGAGCTTAACTGCAAAACCCAGCAAATATAAACCGTATGATTTAATTATCCTTAAAATAACAAAAATTAGGCCACTTAGTTCTATTTATGTATTATATTAATTGTGTATGCAGTGCATAGCAGTCGTTTTTATTTGCTTAGGATGATATTAAGTTGCGTTTTCGATTACCATTTACTTTTAACCTTAGGCAATTAATTCTTTTGTTAGCTATGCCCGCTGCAGCTGCTATTTTGTTTAGTGGTTTATATATTAGTTATCAGGTTCAAAAAGAACGAGTTATTAAAGATACCCTGCAAAGTAATCATGTATTTGCTAGTAAGCTAGCTTCAGCAACTGAGCACTTTTTAGCAGCAGCAATGCAGCAACTTGAGTTTTCAGCCAGTATTATTGCTGAAGATATTACCAACACTGAGTTACTCCAAGCTGAAACCAACCGCCTTTTAAACCAAACACATAGCTTTAATTCGGTAGCAATTAACATGCAAGGTGTGGTTAAAGCAGCTTCACCTGTGTCTTTAAATATAATTAATAAAACCGTTAATTCAGTCCATTCTAAGCAAGCTCTTAAATCGCAGCAGCCGCAGGTTAGCCTGCCTTACATTTCGCTGGCTAATAATTTAATTATTGTTGTCTCCTATCCTCTGTTTGATCTGGCAGGGAATTATTATGGTTATATTGGTGGTAGCTTTTACTTAGAGCAGCAGAGTATTTTAAATGCCTTGTTAAAACAGCATAGTTACGATGGCGGGGCTTACTTTTATGTGGTTGCTGATAACAAAATCTTACTTTACCATCCTGATTCTAAGCGCATTGGTGAGCAAGTATCTAATAACCCAGTAATAGAGCGAGTGTTGCAAGGTGAACGTGGTTACACTCGGATTTTAAATAGTCAAGGAACAGCTATGCTTGCTGGGTTTGCGCCCGTTAAGCTCGCGAATTGGGGGATTGTTGCCCAGCGAAGTGAAGCGACAACACTTGCAAAACTAGATACTTTTCAAGGGCAGGTGCTTAAGCGAATGTTACCCATAGTACTCATTACTTTTTTATTAATTGCTATGTTAGCTCACTATATTGCTAAGCCATTAAGACTGTTAGCCGATAGCGCTAACTTATCAACCGATAAGAAAAACGTAGAACACCTCAAAGGTATTAAGTCTTGGTACTTTGAAAGTCAGCAGCTTAAACATGCAATGCTAGAAGGCGTTCATACTTTGCAATCGCAAATGGGGCAATTACGTCAAGATGCACTCACCGATCCGCTAACTGGCGCGCATAATAGGCGGGGCTTAAACATATTGCTTGAAAACCTAATGGATAAGCAAATACCGTTTGCTGTGCTTGAAATTGATATCGACTTTTTTAAACGGGTTAATGATACGTTTGGCCATGATACGGGTGATGAAGTATTAAAAACCCTTACTCATATTATACAGTCGTTATCGCGCAAGCATGATATTGTGGCACGCACTGGTGGAGAAGAGTTTTTACTGGTGTTGCCAAACGAAAATAGTGATAGTGCATTTGTTATTGCTGAGCGTTTACGCAACCAAGTAGCCACCACATTGATGGCAAAAGTAGGCTATATAAATGTATCGATTGGTATCGCTACTTGGCCACAGCATAGCGATGATATTAACCAAGTATATAAATGTGCTGACAAAGCGCTCTATCACGCTAAAGAAACGGGTCGTAATAAAAGTGTGATCGCCAGTTAAAATTAAATTTATTTTTAAAAATTAACTTACCTTAAGTTTTATTTAAGTTTCACTGATTAAATTTTATCTATAGATTTAATACAGGCGATGCTTATATGCAACTAGCTCAACATCACTCCTCAGCTGCGCTGTTTCAACAGCCTTTTCATTTTGTTAGTGCTACACAAAGTGATAAACACCGTCAGCGCCTTGAAGATACAGTAAAACAAGGCTTTTTCACTGCGTATAATGCAAGCCTAACCTCATTTATGCCATTACTCTGTCAGTATAAAACTGTGCAAGGGCATTGCACATTAGGGCTCAGAAACGCTACTTCCCCTTTATTCATTGAACAATATTTAGCTGCGGCCATTGAACAATTTTTACCACCAGGCACACCGCGAAATAAGGTGTTTGAGCTAGGTAACCTTTGCTCAACACATCGTAAAGCCACGCTATCTCATTTTATTATTGTAAATGAAGCTTTGCTCGGCTTTGGCGCGAGCTACTTAGTGTTTTGCGCTACCAAAAAAGTACGCGCCTTACTGCGCCTACTAGGTGTTACCTGCAACGAAATTGCACTGGCTAATAGCACTGTAGTAGATCAGCCAAAGAGCTGGGGTAGCTATTATGAGAATCAGCCTACGGTGTGCATTGTTAATTTAGCGCAGGCACATCAGCAAGTACTTAACACACCCATGCTGTTAAATATTAAACAGCAAAATACACAACAAATTAATGCCTTGATGACTGCGTTGGAGAGCTTATGAGCCTATTAAATAATATTAATAAGGTAGCGAATGAGCCAGTGGTTGTTAGTTACTTAGCCAATAAAGTGATGCCTATTAGCGTTTTGGAGTTACAACAAGAAACTAATAAGCTGACAGCTATTTTTAACGCTTTAGATTCTGGTGCAATTGCCTTCCAGCTTGATAATACTCCAGCTTGGCTGGTTGTTGATGCCGCAACCAGTGCTGCAAACAAGGTTGCGGTGCCTATCGCCCATTTTTTTAGTCAGCAGCAAACACAGTATGTGCTAGCGCAATGCGGTGCGCAGTTTTTTATTAGTGATATGCCTCGTCATTCGCTTGGTAAGCATTCATTGTCGGTAACATTATTTGAGCATTATACCCTTTATATTTATCAGCTCGATGCGATTGAGCCCGTGGACTATTTTACTGGTACGCAAAAAATTACATTTACTTCAGGTTCTACTGGTGAGCCAAAAGGGGTGTGCTTATCAACACAAAGCCAGATGCAGGTAGCTCAGTCATTATGTGAGCAAATAAACATTAGTAACCCCGTGCATTTATGCTTACTTCCGCTGCCAGTACTATTGGAAAATATAGCGGGTGTGTATGCGCCTTTGTTAAGTGGCGGTTGTGTACATTTAATGCCGCTAAACGAATTAGGTTTTGTTGGCTCAGGGTTAAAAAACCCTAACAAACTCATTGGTGCAATCGATAGTGTGAAACCTAACACCCTTATTTTAGTGCCTGAGTTATTAACGTGTTTAGTTGCCTTTGCAAAGCAAGGCTGGCAGCCACCAAAGTCACTTAAGTTTATTGCTGTTGGCGGAGCACGGGTTAGTGAATCTTTAATTTTAACTGCACGAGAATATAACCTACCGGTTTATCAAGGGTATGGTTTGTCCGAGGCTGCTTCAGTAGTGAGTTTAAACACCCCCAACTATGACGACATAAATAGCGCTGGTGAAGTATTAGGGCACGTTGAAACGAAAGTTGAAAATGGTGAGTTATTTATTAAAGGAGCGTTATTTTTAGGGTATTTAAATCAAGCGCCGCATAACCCAAATACCTGGTACGCCACTGGCGACTTAGTATCTAAGCGTAATAATAAGCTGTACATAAAAGGGCGAGTAAAAAATCTGATCATCACCAGTATGGGGCGTAATGTTAGCGCCGAATGGCCTGAATCATTAATTTTAAGCCAAAGTGCGATACAGCAAGCGGTGGTGTTTGGTGAAAGCCAGCCATTTTTAAGCGCGCTTATTTATGCGGCTCCCGGATTTAGTGATGAGCAATTAAAAGCACATTTAAAAACAGTAAACCAGCAACTTCCTGACTACGCACAGATTAAAAAGTGGCATCGTTTGGCCCAACCTTTAAACGAGCAGCAAGGATTATTAACCGCTAATAATCGCCCTAAACGAGCGGCAATTAGCCAGCACTACAGCCCTATTTTTGAACAGTTTTACCGACTTGGAGAAGTGATCCATGAGTGATTTTTTTAATACATTAAAAGCACAAACTCAAAACGAGCGTGAGTACTTATTAGCTGCGCCAATTATACAGCGTGTATTTAACGAACAAGCAACGCTTGAAGAGTATGCCTCGTTTTTAGCGCAGGCTTATCATCATGTAAAACACACTGTTCCTTTAATGATGTCACTTGGCGCACGTTTAACTGATGAGCAAGAATGGTTACGTGAAGCGGTAGCTGAATATATTGAAGAAGAAATTGGTCATCAAGAGTGGGTGCTAAACGACATTGCAGCCTGTGGGTTTGATAAAGAAAGTGTGCGCTATAGTCAGCCACAATTCGCCACTGAAATGATGGTGTCGTATGCCTACGATAGTATTGCACGTAAAAATCCGCTTAGCTTTTTTGGTATGGTTCACGTATTAGAGGGGACCTCAATTGCGCTTGCTGATGGAGCCGCATCAAACATAGCGAATGCAATAGGGCTTCCTAAAAAAGCGTTTAGCTATTTAACCTCTCACGGCGCGCTTGATATAGAGCATGTTAAGTTTTTTGAAAACTTAATGAATCAAATTACTGACGAGGCGGATCAGCAGGCTATTTTACATGGCGCAAAATGTTTTTACCGTTTGTACGGCGATATTTTTCGCGCTTTAGACGACGAGCCGTTTTTTAAAGCATCAGCACAAGAGCAACACGCATGAATACCGGCTTATGTGTATTAACTGGTGCGACAGGTGGAATTGGTCAAGCCATTGCCAAAACACTATACGGCCAAGGTTGGCAACTACTCTTGGTGGGGCGAAATAGTGATGCCCTCAATACGCTAAGTAGCCAATGTCCCGGTAGTATGGTTTTTGTGGGGGACTTAACGATTGCCGAAAACATGTTGGCACTCGCCATTAAAGCCAAAAAATTAGGGGGCGCTAAGTTACTCATAAACAATGCAGGCATTAATGTAATGCAAAGCTTAAGTGCATCGAGTAGTGAGCAAATTGATAATCTACTGAGCACTAATTTAGCCGTCCCTATGAAATTATGTCAGCTGTTTTTAGCGCAATTGCACGCGAATAAAGGCTCCATAGTTAATGTTGGGTCGTCATTTGGCAGTATAGGTTACCCATATCAAACACTTTACTGTGCTAGTAAGTTCGGTTTACGTGGTTTTAGCGAAGCGCTATCACGAGAGCTTTCAGATACACCCGTTAAAGTTAGTTATTTAGCACCAAGAGCAACCGATACAGATATTAATGATGCACAAACCCGAGCAATGAATAAGGCGCTTGGTAATCAAATGGACTCCCCGCAGTTGGTGGCTGATGAGTTAGTTGCGTTATTAAACTCAAATAAAACCAGACGATTTATTGGCTTTCCTGAGAAACTTTTTGCACGTATCAATGGCGTTTTTCCACGTATTGTGGATAACGCAATTGCTAAACAGCTCCCTAAAATAAAACAGTTTTTAGGTTAATAGAGGATTTATTATGAAAAAATTTACTTTAGTAGCTTATTTAAGCATTGTTAGTGTGTTTTCATCGCCGGTATTTGCTGACGAACAAAGCGATTTACTCGCTATTCAACAGCAGTGGGCGGTCGCTAATTATGAGCTTAAAGATGATGCACAAATCAAAGCCTTTACTCAACTAAGTGAGCAAAGTGCTCAATTTATTGAAAGCTACCCTGATTCAGCAAATAGCTATACGTGGAACGGCATTGTACTGGCCAGTTTTGCTGGCGCAAAGGGCGGATTAGGGGCGCTGGGCTATGCTAAAGATGCAAAAGCGTCATTAGAGCAAGCCCTTAAAATAGACGACAGTGCTTTAGGTGGCTCAGCGTATGCCAGCCTAGCAACCTTATACAGTAAAGTACCGGGGTGGCCTATTGGTTTTGGTGATGATGACACCGCCGACAAGTTTTTTAAGCAAGCGCTCGCTTTTAACAAAAAAGGCATTGATACTAACTACTTGTATGGTGAGTTTTTATATGACGAACGTGAATATCAGCAAGCTAAAGCCCATTTGTTAGTTGCGCAAGCAGCAGGTATTCGTGATACTCGTGCTAAAGCTGATAAATATCGTCAACAAGCAATTAGCTCTTTATTAGCTAAAGTAGATAAAAAACTAAAGAGATAACAAAATAAACAATGCATTTATTATTAGTTGAAGATGATCATCTTGTGGCGCAAGGGCTTTGCCGCTCATTGCGCCAAGAAGGCTACAGTGTAGAGCATAGCGCAACGGTTAAGCATGCATTGCAATGCTTAGGCAGTGGTGAAATAGAGTTGGTTATACTTGACCTAGGTTTACCCGATGGTGATGGTTCACAAATTCTAAAGCACATAAAAGCGCAAAAAAAAGTGATTCCGGTGGTTATACTAACTGCACGAAGTAGCATAGATGACAAGGTGCAAGGGCTTGATATGGGCGCTGATGATTATTTAGCTAAGCCATTTGAACCAGCCGAATTATTTGCTCGTTTGCGCGTAGCGAGCCGACGAGTAAATCAAGCTCAGTCGAGTTTATTACAGTGTGGTGAAGTGACTATGGACACGTCAGCGCATAGTGTCACACTCAGCAATGAGCTGCTTTCTCTGCCACGAAAAGAATACATGCTGCTAAAGGCACTATTGGAAAACCAAGGTCGCGTGCAATCTAAACAGCAGTTAGAGAACAAGCTGTACCAGTGGGGTGAAGAGGTTGGCTCTAACACCATTGAAGTGCATATTCATCACCTACGAAAAAAATTCCCCAGCGATTTTATTAAAACTCTCCGCGGTATTGGTTATGTCGTGGGAAAGAGATAGTTCACGTGATTAAAACGCCCCTAGATTGCACAAACTTGAATTTACAAAGGTAACCATACTCTATGTCAATTCGTAAGCGTTTAACTCTTATTTTACTATCAATGATGGTGTTAACGTGCTTTTTAGCTTTAGTCAAAGGCTATCAAAAAAGTATGAGCCATGGTGAGCAACTACTTGATAGTGAGCTAAAAGTAGTCGCTGGAGTGTTGATGCAACAGCCTTTATCTATAAACGCCATGGCGCCAAAAATGCAAGAAAGCGCCCAGTTACTGTATCAAATTTGGCAAGCTGGTGAGCTCCTTAGTGGCTCTGACGAATTAAATCTTGATTTGAGCCAGTATCAAGCGGGTTTTCAAACGCTTAATATTGCAGGGCAGCGAATGCGGGTATTCGTTTTTGTTACTTCTTTACGCACCGTGATTGTTGCCGAGCCGATTGCTAAGCGATTTGAACTTGCCGAGGCGGTGATTTTATCAGCCATGTTGCCTATGCTTTGGGCGGTTCCTTTGCTTGCGCTATTTATTAGCTTTTTTGTTAAATATGCACTGGCACCATTAACCCGTTTATCAAAACAGTTAGCTCTGCGTCAAGCAAATGATTTCACTGCGATCAATTGGCAGGTGACTGATGAAGAGATAAAACCGGTGATCAGCCGCTTAAACGATTTATTTAAACGCGTAGAAACCGCCTATTTACGAGAGCGTTTTTTTGCCTCTGATGCGGCACATGAATTACGTACTCCCCTGAGCAGTTTAAAAATTAATGTGCATAATTTGGCTGCACAACAAGGCGATAACCAAGAATTACAAGCCATGACTCAAGGTATTAATCGACTGTCCAATATAGTAGAGCAAATGCTAATACTAGGGCGTACTCAGCCAGAGCAGTGGCAAAAACAGTTTAAGGAGCAATCATTATTAGCGATCACGCAAGAAGTAGTTAGCCAGTTGTATGAAAAAATAGAGGCTAAAAACCACACTATTAGTCTTGAGGGAGATGACTTTATCATTAACGGTGATGAATTTACCTTGGTGACGTTGATTTCAAACCTACTTAGCAATGCCATAAAGTACGCACCAGCTAATGGACAAATAAAAATAACTCTAAAGCAGATGCACAAGCAGCGTATTTGGCAAATAGAAGACAGTGGCCCAGGTATGACGGACGATCAAAAACAACGGATATTTAATCGCTTCTATCGTGTTGGCGGTGACCAACACCCTTCGGGTGAACAAGGTGCGGGTTTAGGCATGGCAATAGTGCAGCATATTATTGCTATTTATCGCGCTGAAATTCACTTAACGGATAGTGATTTGGGTGGCTTAAAAGTACAGGTAGTTTTTGCAGGAGCTAAATGTGATTAAACGACTTATTAGGCCTTACTTATATTGTTGTGTATTTTTATCATTTAACGCCGCCAGTAAAGACTATCTTATTGTGCTTAAAGATCATTTGTTTTACCCCGCAGAAATCGTCGTACCGGCCAATAAAAAGGTACGCTTGTTAATCGAAAATCAAGATAGTACGCCTGAAGAGTTCGACAGTTTCGATCTCAATCGAGAGAAAGTACTTTACCCTAAGCGCAAAAGCGTTATTTATATCGGGCCGTTAATCCCTGGGCGCTATGAATTTTTTGGCGAGTTTTCGCCCAATACGGCGCGTGGTGCTGTCATAGTAACTGAAAAGGAGCGCTCTAATGCTAATAACTAGCCTAGTGATGAGTCTAAACCAGTTACTGCCGGTGGCCATTTTACTTATTTTACTGCAAGTTGTAGCCAAGCAAAGTTTAATGAAATTGCTGGGAGGGCTTATTTTAGGGATCGGGCTTTCATTTTTGTTTGTAAAAAGTGCGCCGTTAATTAGCCCCTTGTTTGACTATCAGGGTTTAGAATATGCCCAAATTGGTTTGTGTATTTTAATTTTTATTAGTGCACTGTACTACGCCATTAAACAAGCAACAGCTGCTTTTATGATTGCGATTATCAGCGTAATGACACTTTATTTAAGTCACTACATTATTTACCTGATTGGCTTTTGGCAAAACAACGAAGCGGCTCAAAGTTTATTTATTGGCACTTTTTTAGGCTTGGGAATATGTAGCAGCTTTAGCGTGTTGTTGTATTTTTTATTGAGTGCAATCAAACAGCGCTTTGGACTTACCCCTTTATTGGTATTGTTAGCATTAAATAGTGCGGCAAAACTAGTTGTGGCGCTTGATTTGGCGAGCCAAATTGATTTGATAGCAACAACGGTAACCGTATGGGATTTACGTGCCATTTTAACCGAAAACTCAGAGTTTGGACGAGTATTGCGCGCTCTGATTGGTTATGAGGCTACGCCTAATTTAACCAGTGTTTTAAGCTATGCGTTGAGCAGCGTGTTATTTTTATCTGTTTGTTATTTTATTCCTAAATCAATCACTAAGGAAAAATCATGAAAGCAATAAACCTATTTGCAGCCACTGTATTAATTGGTTTTTGTTTATTAATACCTAAGCTGGCTTATGCTGATGGCATAGTAGTAGATAAAGTTTATCACCCGTATGTGTTGCCGTTTGAGCGCGAGCTAGAATGGCGGCTTGTGTCGCATCAAACTGATAGTGGTAATATTTTAGCGCAGCGCGTTGGCTTAGGCGGCGCAATAAACGACACCATGGCATTGGAAGGCTACATCGTGGGTGAGCGCGATGATAACGGTGACTTTGGCTTGCAAGCGTATGAGTTAGAGCTTCGTTGGCAGTTAATAGAGCAGGGCAGGCTATGGGCTGATTGGGGCGCGTTATTTGAATTTGAAAAACAGCATGACGCCGACGCATACGAAGCAACCTCTGGTTTTGTAATTGAAAAAGAGTTTGGTCGTGCAAGCCTCACCATGAATGCTTTTTTAGTATACGAATGGGGGCAAGATATAGAAAACGAATGGGAAAGCGAGTTTAGAGCGCAATATCGCTACCGATACTTGTCTGCTTTTCAGCCCGCGGTTGAGGTTTATCTTGGTGAAGACTTTGTGGGTATTGGCCCAGGGTTTATAGGCTTGCACCGCTTTGATGGACAAAAACAATTAAAGTGGGAAGCCGGTTTTATTACTGAAATCAGCCAGTCAGAGAAGAATCATAGCTTTAGAATGGCGTTAGAATTTGAATTTTAAGCTGCTTAAACAAGTGCTTAACATGTAAAGTGGGTTGCGAGGGTTATTTTATTAATTAAATCGCGTAAAGGGTTGACTTGTCACAGTAACTCTATATAGTAGGCCGCAGCTAGAAAGAAAGCATGATAATTTATAAATCTCCATTTCGTTGTTGTATAAGTAATACTTGTAGTACCGTCCTGAAGTTTTTAAGTACCATCTCATTTTTTGCTACACCGCCCATTAGGGCACAATTTAATTTTTTATATCAGGAATAATACTATGTCTAACATCGTATCAGGTACAGTTAAGTGGTTCAACGAGTCTAAAGGTTTTGGTTTCATCGAGCAAGAAAACGGTCCAGACGTTTTCGCACATTTCTCAGCAATCAAAAGCGAAGGTTTCAAAACTTTAGCTGAAGGCCAACGTGTAGAGTTCACTCTTTCACAAGGTCAAAAAGGTCCTCAAGCTGATAACATCACAGCTCTATAATTTTACTTTTTAAGTAAAATGAAAAAAAGCGCTTAAGGCGCTTTTTTTGTGCCCAAAATTTAAGAACATCCCACTACCGCTTTAACACTCCAGTCATTTTTATTTCTATTTACGTCATCTGCTATTTTAACATTACAAACAGCGTTATAAATTAATAGTCTCTACGAGTTTTCTAGGTTAAAGTTATTACTTAAATCATAGGGGGTGTGTATCTATAAATTTATACTATTAGCTTTTGTGCTGTTATTTAGCCAAAAAATTCAGGCTGCTGAGCCTAAACTGGTTATTTATACCGAAAGTTTTCCTCCGTATAACTTTCAAGATAGCACTGGCCAATTGGTGGGTATCAATCATGACATAGTAAAAGATACCTGTGCCCGTGCAGCGCTAGAGTGCGAGTTTATAATGCTACCTTGGAAGCGTGCTTACCACTTAGTGCAAAGTAACCCGCAGTCAGCCATTTTTTCTTTGGCAAAAACGCAAGAGCGAGAACCTCTTTTTAAATGGGTTGGACCCTTGGTGTCAAATCAAACCTATTTTTATAAATTAAAAACCAGTGAACATATTGTCATGGACGATATCACCCAAGCTAAGAACTATTCGTTAGGCATAGTGCGAGGCGATATTTATGAAATGCTGGTGCGTCGACTTGGGTTTGTAGCTGATAAAAACTTATTGCTATTTAGTGAAGCAGACTCATTTATGCGTTTGTTTTTTAAAAAACGTATCGATTTAATTATTGGATCTGACTTTACCATAGGCCACCAAACTGAACCATTTGGCTACTCTAGAGATGATTTAGTAAAGCTTAAACAAATTCATGTAGATGAGCTAAAAGGCAATTATATTGGTTTTAATAAGGCTGCCTCACCCGTGGTGGTGGAACGTTTTAATCAAGCATTAAAGCAACTTAAAGCTGAATCTGAGTATAAACCTTACATTAACCGTTACGTTAAAAATTAAATTCATCGCTATCTGACATCATAGTTGAACGCATAGCATTTCACCGCTAGTTAGCCTCTGGGCCACTTTTTCTGATGACTTTAACACTTTGCCTGTGCTGAATTTATACCAATCCGCAATAATACTTAATCATTTTACGGGGGTAAACGTGTCGCTACCTGCGTTAAAAAATTCTCATTTACGACTGCATGGATGCAGAAGGTAGAGCAATGCAGGAGCAATTGCCGAGAACAACTAAATAGCCAATTTTCTGCCTTGCTATCAATGCGTTTTCCAGCCTCAAAATAGACTACTTAACTAAGCGAATTGGTATTAATCGTAGAGAGAACGTGAGAATTAACGAAGATATTAAAAGGGTTTAAAGTAGGGGGGCTAAAACGATAAAAGGGCCTTGCGGCCCTTGGTGAAGTATCGTTCAAGTCAGATAGTGCTTTAACCCCTTAAAGCGCTATCCTATTGTTTTGCAACAGATGGATCATCTCATTAAGTTTCTAAGCTAGCGAGAGGAAAAACCCAGCAATTGCTGCGCTCATAAGGTTAGCCATAGATCCTGCTAACACTGCTCTGAGCCCTAAGCGTGCGATATCCTTTCGCCGACTAGGCGCCATACCGCCTAATCCACCTAGTAAAATGGCTATCGATGATAAGTTAGCAAAGCCACACAATGCAAAAGTAACAATTGCTTGTGTATGCGCACTTAACGTATCGCGATAATTTATAAAGTCTAAGTAAGCAACAAACTCATTTACCACTAACTTTTGACCAATAAAGCTGCCGGCTATAATTGCCTCATTCCACGGTACTCCTAGTAACCATGCAACAGGGGCAAATAAGTAGCCTAAAATTTCTTGTAGCGTTAATGTAGGGTAATCAAACAACCCACCAATACCGCCTAATAAACCGTTTAATAAAGCAATTAACGCAACGAAAGCAAGTAGCATTGCACCTACGTTAAGTGCCAACTGCATACCGTTTGCTGCGCCTGATGCTGCTGCATCAATAACATTAACCGGTTTGTCATCGCCTAAATCTATCTCGGCTAAATCATCTTTAGGTGTTTCTGTCTCTGGCACTATCATTTTTGCCATTAAGAAACCACCTGGTGCCGCCATAAAGCTGGCTGCAATTAAATACTTAAGGTCAACACCAATAATTACATAACCGGCCATTACAGAGCCTGCTACGGTGGCTAAACCACCAACCATTACTGCAAACAATTCCGACTTGGTCATGGTTGCAATAAACGGTTTAACAATTAAAGGCGCTTCAGTTTGACCAACAAAAATATTTGCTGTGGCTGAAAGCGACTCGGTGCGTGAGGTTTTCAATAATTTTTGTAAACCGCCACCCAAAATTTTAATAATCCAATCCATAATGCCTAAGTGATATAACACAGCAACCAACGCTGAGAAAAACACAATAACGGGCAATACTTGAATTGCAAAAATAAACCCTAGCGTATCTTGCGAAGCTAATGGGCCAAATAAAAAGCTAATTCCATCGTTGGCATAACCAATAACCGATGAAACGGCGCGAGACATACTCGCTAATACATTTTTGCCTGCTTCAAAAAACAGTACAAATCCGCCGATAATCACTTGCATTAAAAATGCGATACCCACGGTTCTTAGTTTTATTGCTTTGCGATTAGTTGAGGCTGCAAAGGCAATGCCTAGTAGCACCATCATGCCTACTAAGCTCATAAATGTTGTCATACAAACGTTTCCCGTTGTTATTCTTGTAAAATGTACTTTATTTTACTTTTTATAATATCAATCGCAACGCGATTCATACCGCCTCGAGTCACAACTAAATCAGCGTTATGCTTTGAAGGCTCAATAAATTGATAAAACATCGGTCTAACAGTTGCTTGATATTGCTCAACAACAGATTGTAATGTTCTGCCTCTTTGTTCCATGTCGCGTTGCATTCGGCGCATTAAACAAATATCTAGCGGTGTATCTATAAACACCTTGATATCAAATTCTTTATTAAGCGCTTTATCGCTCAGTAATAAAATACCTTCTACAATGAGTATTTTAGCCGAAGCCACACGGCGTGTTTTATCGCTGCGTGTATGTTGGGCATAATCATAAGTTGGTACTTCAACAGAGTGGCCATTACGAAGTTGTGTTAAATGCTCAAGCATTAGTTCGTGTTCAAATGCATCAGGATGGTCGTAATTCGTTTGCGTACGATGTGCCATCGGCAAATGCGATTGATCCTTGTAATAAGCATCTTCTTCAATAATGGCGATAGCGCCTGGTTCAAGCTCATTTACCAATTCATTATAAATTGTTTGGCTAAATAGAGATTTGCCGGACGCCGATGCGCCTGCAATAGCTATAATAGTTCGTGTCACTAAAGTTCTCACCCACACAGAAGGATATATTGTTGGTAGATCACAATAGCAAAAAAGACACGATTAATCTCTTTTGCTTCGCTTAAGAGTGCAAATTTATAATGTTTAGGTTTTATGAAACAGGACTTATGTCCTGTACGGAAAAATCGAAGAGCAGATAAAGTAACCACCTAGAACAGATGTGAGGTCACAATGGCAAGAGCAATTATCTTAATGGCGGATAGTTTAGGAATTGGCGCAGCACCCGATGCAGATAAATTCGGTGATGTAGGTGCTAATACATTCGCACATTTACTCAAGGCATATTATGACGAAACTGGCAGTAAGCTTTCGCTTCCTAACCTTTCAAAACTGGGGTTAGTAGATGCGTGTGAAGCCGCTGGTAAAGAACCCTGTTTAATTGCTGACCGAAATGAGCCACAAGGTGCATGGGGTTATGCAAAAGAGCTTTCAAGCGGTAAAGACACGCCATCGGGTCATTGGGAAATGGCTGGCGTGCCAGTGTTATTTGATTGGGGGTATTTCCCAAAAACACAACCGAGTTTCCCACAAGAATTTGTAGACGAGTTTATTGCTCGTACAGGTATTCCGGGCATTTTAGGCAATTGCCATGCATCGGGAACCACTATTTTAGAGCAGCTAGGTGAAGAGCACGTAAAAACAGGTAAACCAATCTGTTACACCTCAGCTGACAGTGTGTTTCAAATAGCCGCGCATGAAGAATCATTCGGCCTAGAGAAGCTTTATCAAGTTTGCGAAATCGCACGGGCGCTGCTTGATGAAATGAATATAGGACGAGTGATTGCGCGGCCATTTTTGGGTTCAAATAGTCAAGACTTTGCCAGAACCGGTAATCGTCGTGATTATTCAGTATTACCGCCTTCGCCAACATTGCTTGATGTACTTGCAAAAGACGGTGGCGAAGTAATCAGTATTGGTAAAATTTCAGATATTTATGCGCACCAAGGCATTACCCAAAAGCATAAAGCGCCAGGGTTAATGAACTTGCTAGAAAAAACCAGTGAAGTGATGGCCACTGCGCAGGATCACAGTTTAATTTTTACCAATTTAGTTGATTTTGATGAAAAGTTTGGCCATCGCAGAAATCCTGTTGGCTATGCTAAAGCGCTAAAAGAGTTTGATGATTACTTACCAACTATTTTAGATCAGCTAAAGCCTGATGATTTATTAATGATCACCGCCGATCATGGCTGTGACCCGACCTTTCCAGGGTCAGAGCACACTCGTGAGTATGTTCCAGTTATTGCTTATCAGCCAGGAATGAACAACACGCCACTGGGTGAACGCAATAGCTTTGCTGATATCGGTCAAACACTTGCGCAATGGTTTAACTTAAAAGCGTTAGAATATGGTGATGGCTTTATTGATAAGCTGAACACAGTTAAATAACTTAAAAATACGCTACTATATTTTTAAAGTAATAGGGCTTTTAGCCAAACAAAAGGAAAACAATCAATGAGTACTCCGCATATCAGTGCAAACGTAGGTGATTTTGCCGAAACAGTATTAATGCCAGGCGATCCGCTACGCGCACAATATATTGCTGAAAACTTTTTAGATGATGCAGTGCAAGTAACTGGCGTACGTAACATGTACGGCTTTACTGGAACTTACAAAGGTAAGCCAGTGAGCATTATGGGTTCTGGCATGGGCATTCCTTCAATGTCAATTTATGCTCGTGAGCTTATTGTTAGTTTTGGCGTTAAAAATATTATCCGTATTGGTACCTGTGGTGGTATTGGCAGCGATATTAAAATTCGCGACGTAATCTTTGCACAAGGTGCAAGCACTGATTCTAACGTGAACCGTGCCCGTGTTCGTGGTACTGACTTTGCAGCGATTGCTAACTTTGATTTACTTTTAAACGGCGTTAATGCGGCTAAAGATTTAGGCATTGATGCAAAAGTAGGTAACGTATTTACTACCGATACTTTCTATCAAGCTGATGACACTTTCTACAAAGACCTAGACAAACTAGGTGTACTTGCGGTTGATATGGAAACAGCTGGCCTATACGGTGTAGCAGCAGAGTATGGCGCAAAAGCAATGGCATTATTTACCGTAAGCGATCACGTGATCACCGGCGAAGCAACACCTGCCGATGAGCGTCAAACCACGTTCAACGAAATGGTAAAAATTGCATTAGAGTCTATCTAATCTTAAACAGTTCCTTGGTAACGTATTCACTAAGTTTTGGAGACACGCCCAAAGTGAAGTGAGACTAAACCCCCAAAGCCGCATTTTATGCGGCTTTTTTTATGCCTGAATTTAGTTGCGGGGTGCGGGATGCGAGCCAAGGGCTTCGAGCTACGAGCTTTATGTTCCTAGGTTTTAGCACTAGCTCGATACTCGATACTCGAAACCCGAAGCCCGAAGCCCGTTGTTTTCCCATTTATTTCCCTGTCAGTATTTATAACTTAATGCTAATGTTTAAGTTATAAAATTTGCCTTTTAAACGAACAATTTTAAAGTTTTAGCTGATAGCTGAAAAACGTCTTAAACTCTGGAGTAACTATGTCTAATTGGATTGATGCGACAGTAAAGTCAGTCAAATGGTGGAATGAATCGTTATTTAGCATAACCGTTCACGCCGATGTAGAGCCGTTTAAAGCAGGGCAATTTACAAAGCTCTCTATTATGGACGGTGATAAACGTATCGCTCGCGCCTACTCTTATGTTAATGCACCACAAAGTCCTGATTTAGAGTTTTACCTCATCAATGTGGTTGATGGTTTACTATCTTCTCATTTAGCCACACTCAAACCAGGTGACACCGTATTAATAGAGCGCCGAGCAACTGGCTTTTTTACTCTAGATGAAGTGCCTGCGAGTGAGCAATTGTGGATGCTTAGTACAGGCACAGCTATTGGGCCATTTTTATCAATGTTACAGCAGAGCGAAGTATGGCAAAAATACAAACACATAAATTTAGTGCATGGTGTACGGCAAAATAGCGATTTAAGCTATCAGGAGCTTATTAACAAACTAATAAAATCACATCCTAGTCAACTCAACTATATTCCGGTTGTTAGCCGTGAGGTGCCTTTACAAGGCTTAGCAGGCAGAATTACCACTGTGATTGAAAATAATGCTTTATATGAGCACGTGGGGTTATGGGCTACACCAAATAATGCCCAATTTATGCTGTGTGGTAATCCGCAAATGGTTAAAGACACCACAGAGTTATTATTGGCTCAAAATTATAAGCGTAATCGTCGAAAAGAGCCGGGACATATCACGGTTGAGCAGTATTGGTAGCTAGCTATAACGTTATAATAACTATCTCAGAGGCCTAAAATTTGCTATGTTGCGCTTTAATTGTATTTAGTCTTCGTACTTAGGAAATCCATGAAATCTTTATTTATTATTTGTGCCTGTTTATTGGCCGCTTTCACGTTAAATAGTCATGCTATAGAGCAATCAACACCGCTGGACGAGACTAAACAAACACAGCAAAAAAATGCAGCGCAACAACAAGACGCGCTTGATACATTAAGCCAAGAGGCTAATACACCAAAAAAGCCGGTTGTTGATAAAGTAAAAGCAGATGACTCTCAAGTACTTGGCAGCGAATCTACAAAGCCCGTTCAGCAGCCTAATAGTAAAGCGGATAAAGCCCAGGCTGTTGCGCAAGCTGAGCAAGCAGTCACACAAGCAAAAGAAGCACTCACAGCAAAGCAACAAGCCAAAGCAAAACAGTCGCGTGAGTCACTTGCTGTTGTTGAGCAATTAGTAAATGCTTACAACGCGCGTAACATTGAAGAATTTATTCGCATGTATGATGAAGATGTTGAGTTTTATATTTTCCCGAATGAGCTATTATTTAAAGGTAAAGAAAAACTAATAGCGCGTTATGGCATTATGTTTAAAAAACTTAAGTGTCTGCACTCATCACCAATCAAGCGTATTGTGCATGGTGATATTGTAATAGACCATGAACTGTCAGAAACCTGTTCAACGGATGCGAACGTTATAGATAAACGTTCAGAGCTTATATCAAGTTATCAGATCAAAGATGGTAAAGTGGTTAGGGTTTTATTTTTTAGGTAATTATTAATTATGCAGCTAAGTGACGAGAAAAAAATTCGTGTAATGTATCGAGTAGAGCCAGGCTGTTTAGGCCCTGATGGCGTAGACCACATTGAAGACTTTTGTCGCTTTGCGAACAAGCACATTAAATCGCCTTATTATGCGCAGTTATTATTTTTACCTCGATACGACAAGCAAAAAGATGAGCGCCAATACAGCGTTAAAAACCGCAATTTATCTCAGGTGCAGGCTAAAGCGTACTTAAATCATTTTGAAATTGACATAGAAGACTTTGAAGAGCAGCTAGACGAGCTGCTCTCTAAATCAATAGACTTATACTTCAAACGCTAGGGTCAGCAGACCCTAAGCTTCGTTTGAAACAATAGCATTAAAGCTATCGTTATCATGTAGGCTGGCAAAAGCACTTTCGTGAAGTAGCTCGTTTCGTAAGTTAGGCGAGTACTCAAGCGACATTTTTATATCAGCTAGGGCATCTGCATGTTCATGTGTTAAAGCATACGCACAGGCTCTTTGCCAATAGGCGTAACCATAATCACTGTCTATATCAATGGCTTGATTGCAAAGCTCAATGGCTTGCTCAGTTTCATTTAGCTCTAATAATGCATCCGCTTTGTAGGCAATTGCTTCTACATCTTCTGGTTTACGTTTTAAAATCTCATCGAATATTTCAATTTTATTGGCAATATCACTTTCTAGGTTGGCTCGCATCCATAACGAATGAACTTCGTTGGTGATCGATATACGTTCTTGGTTACTGAGTATTTCTTCAGAACGTACACGCAGTTTTTCTTCTAAAATTTTCAAGCGGTCTTCGTACTCGTCAGTAATAACACTAACTCGAGTATTTACTATATCTTCTACTTTATTTTTTACATCACGTAGTGAATTCCAGCCCACCAATACTAAAATAGAAGCAGTGGCAGTAATAATAAAAAATACATTATTAATGGTATCTGTGGTGTAGGTAAGCGCCCGATCGGCGGTGTCTAACTGTGCATGCGTAACTTGTTTGGTTACGTCTTCACGCAGTTTTTGTTGATCTTGGCGAACCGACTTTAATTCGTCGAGAATATAACGCTCAAGTAATGGCTTATACATTGGCTCTTTTAGCTGCGCTAATTCACGTTGCTGTTGCTCATCCAAGGTCGCGGTGTTTTTATCAGCAGCTTGCACTGCAGATGAAGCACCTATAAAAACAATAAATAGTAAAAAATAAAAACGCATTGATATGCCTAGTTAAAAAATTAATTAATCGCTTTGTTAACTCTAACATGCGCACATCATTGGTACTAGGGTGAGTATAGGGAAGCTGGCATTAACTTGGGTGGCAGTAATTATAGGCAAAAAAAACCAGCCCAAGGTGGGCTGGAAAAAACTACATCAACATCTCAGGGAACAATAGGAGATAAGGCCTAGTGTATATGTGCCTACCTGAATTTTTACTTAACTAAATTCAAATAGTTAAAAATAGGGAAGAAATAAAGGTGCATAAATAGTTTATACACCTTTTATAACTATAATTTCATGGCGAAGGGGGGTATTCCACTGTGCACCTAAGATAACCTAAGTCACTTTCAAACCCTTCAGCATACATTACGTGGCTATTTTTAATAACGATCATCTATTTTATAAAAAGTTTTAATATTAAGCACACAACTGGCAGCACCATCATATTTATAAATGATTGTAATCGTTTTAAAGCATCGTCTTGCTCTAGCGTATCAAAGCCGCTACACGTATATTGAATAAGCAGAGACCGTACACGTCATTAATATAATGGCAAAAAAATAACAGCGCTCCCAATTGGTGAATGCCAAAAGCAGTAAGCATGGGCGTTTTTATTTATATTTAAAAAGGAGCTCAATATGGATAATCATAAAGCGGGTAAATGCCCAGTTATGCATGGCAGTAATACCACAACTGAAAACACCAATACAGATTGGTGGCCAAATTCACTGAATTTAGACATCCTTCATCAGCACGATAGTAAAACGACCCCCTACGATAGCGACTTTAATTACGCCGACGCTTTTAATTCACTCGACTTAGAGGCACTTAAAACCGACCTAAAAAATTTAATGACTCAAAGCCAACCGTGGTGGCCAGCCGATTGGGGGCACTATGGTGGTCTGATGATCCGTATGGCGTGGCATGCTGCGGGCTCGTATCGTTTAGCGGATGGCCGAGGCGGTGGCGGTACGGGTAATCAACGTTTTGCTCCACTTAACTCATGGCCTGATAATGCCAACCTCGACAAAGCTCGCCGTTTGCTGTGGCCAATTAAAAAGAAATACGGCAATAAGCTTTCATGGGCTGATCTGATTATTTTAGCCGGTAATATGGCGTATGAATCAATGGGACTTAAAACCTTTGGCTTTGCTGGCGGCCGTGAAGATATTTGGCATCCAGAAAAAGACGTTTACTGGGGTGCAGAAAAAGAATGGCTGGCCCCAAGTGATGAGCGATATACCCAGGTTGATAAACCCGATACCATGGAAAACCCATTAGCAGCAGTACAAATGGGCTTAATTTATGTAAACCCAGAAGGGGTTAATGGCAAGCCCGATCCGCTTAAAACCGCAGATCAAGTCCGCGAAACCTTCGCCCGCATGGCCATGAACGACGAAGAAACCGCAGCACTCACCGTTGGTGGCCACACTGTAGGTAAAACTCACGGTAATGGTAAAGAAGAAAACTTAGGCCCAGAGCCAGAAGCTGCCGACGTGCACGAGCAAGGCCTTGGTTGGAATAACCATAAAACGCGTGGCATTGGCCGCGATACCATGACCTCAGGTATTGAGGGCGCATGGACAACTTACCCAACGAAATGGGATAACGGCTATTGTAAATTGTTACTCAATTACGAATGGGAGCTAACAAAAAGCCCTGCCGGTGCTCATCAGTGGGAGCCGGTTAATATTAAAGAAGAAGATAAACCCGTTGATGTGGAAGACCCATCAATTCGTTTAAACCCAATAATGACCGATGCCGACATGGCAATGAAGCTCGACCCCGCATATCGTAAAATTATTGAGCGTTTTAATGACGATTTTGAGTACTTTACTGACGTATTTGCTCGCGCATGGTTTAAGTTAACTCACCGTGATTTAGGGCCAAAATCGCGCTATTTAGGTGCCGATGTACCAAGCGAAGATTTAATCTGGCAAGATCCAATTCCACCGGTTGATTACACCCTAAGCGACGCTGAAATAACCGATTTAAAAGCGAAGCTACTTAATTGTGGACTAAGTGAAACCGACTTAATTAATACCGCATGGGACAGTGCACGTACTTACAGAGGCTCCGATCATCGTGGTGGTGCTAATGGCGCCCGTATTCGCCTAGCTCCGCAAAATAACTGGCAAGGTAACGAACCTGCGCGTTTAGCCAAGGTACTTAGCGCACTTGAAACACTGCAAGCGAGCTTAACTAAGCCTGTTAGTATGGCTGATTTAATTGTACTTGGCGGCACCGCTGCAGTAGAGCAAGCCGCTAAAAAGGCAGGGGTTGATGTAACCGTACCATTTGCCCCAGGGCGTGGCGATGCAACTGATGATATGACCGACGCAGAGTCATTCGAGCCATTAGAGCCAATTCATGATGGCTTTAGAAACTGGTTGAAAAAAGACTACGCTGTACCCGCCGAGGAGCTATTACTGGAGCGCAGCCAATTAATGGGCTTAACCGCGCCAGAAATGAGCGTGTTACTAGCTGGTATGCGTGTACTGGGCACTAACTATGGCAATAGTGAGCATGGCGTATTTACAGAAAACGTAGGCGTACTGAGTAACGACTTCTTTGTTAATTTAACCGACATGAACAACCGCTGGGAACCTGCAAGTAAAGGCGAGTACAACATAGTTGATCGTGCAAGCGGTAAAACCAAGTACACGGCTACGCGGGTTGATTTAGTGTTTGGTTCAAACTCAATTTTACGTGCATTAGCAGAGTTTTATGCTCAAGACGATAACAAAACCCGTTTTGTACACGACTTTATAAGTGCATGGGTAAAAGTAATGAACGCCGATAGGTTTGATATTAAATAAACCTGAGTAGTATTTAAAAAGGAGCAGCAATGCTCCTTTTTTTATTATTTAAAGGCTAAAGGCTAAAGGCTAAAGGCTAAAGGCTAAAGGCTAAAGGTGAAAGGCTAAAGGTGAAAGGTGAAAGGCTACGAGCGACGAGCTTGTGCTAAACCCTAAACCCTAAACCCTAAACCCTAAACCCCCATACACAAAAAAACGGCGCTTAAACAAGCACCGCTTTTAAAATGGTTTAGGCTATTTCTTTAACCTTTAACCTTTAACCTAGCTCTTAAGCTACTTTATTTTCTTCGCAGCTTGCTAGGTATTCGTCAAACGTACCTTGGAAGTCAATCACTTGCTTGTCTTTAATATCAACAATACGCGTTGCTAGTGACGATACAAACTCACGGTCATGGCTTACAAAAATAAGTGTGCCTTTAAAGTCTTTTAGGGCATTGTTAAGCGCTTCAATGGCTTCCATATCCATGTGGTTTGTTGGTTCATCCATTATTAGTACGTTAACGTCTTGCATCATTAACTTACCGAATAACAAACGGTTTTTCTCACCACCTGAACAGTTACGCGCTTTTTTATTTGAATCGTCTGCGGTAAATAATAAACGCCCTAACATGCCACGAACCATTAAATCGTTGTGTTTAGCTGTGCGCCACTGCGACATCCAATCAAATAAAGTTAAGTCGTTATCAAAGTCTTTGCTGCTGTCTTGTGGGCAGTAACCAAAGGTCGCGTTTTCTGACCATTTAACTTCACCGTGTAAACTTTCAAGCTCGTTAACTAAACAACGTAAAAAGGTGGTTTTACCCACACCGTTTTCGCCAATTACCGCAAGCTTTGCACCCGCTTCTAGCAATAAGTCGCCGCCGGTAAATAACGTTTCACCGTCAAACCCATGGCCAAGCTTGGTTAGCTCAAGCGCTTGGCGATACATTTTTTTGCCTTCGTCAAAGCTCAGTGACGGGCTCATACGGCTTGATGCTTTAACTTCATCAAGCTTAATTTTATCCATTTTTTTAGCACGCGAGCTGGCTTGTTTTGCTTTAGAGGCATTAGCACCAAAACGGTTAACAAAGTCTTGCAGCTCGTCTATTTCAGCGCTTTTTTTCGCGTTTTCAGCTAATAACTGTTCGCGTTGTAAGCCTGAGGCTTCAAGGTACTTTTCGTAGTTACCTGGGTAAATACGCAGCTCGCCGTAATCAATATCGGCCATGTGTGTACATACCGAGTTTAAAAAGTGACGGTCATGGGAAATAATAATCATGGTACATTTACGTTGGTTAAGCTCATTCGCAAGCCACGTAATAGTATGAATATCCAAGTTATTAGTTGGCTCATCAAGTAGCAAAATGTCAGGATTAGCAAATAGCGCCTGTGCTAAAAGCACACGCAATTTCCAACCAGGGGCTACGTTTGCCATTAAACCATAATGAAATTCTTTATCGATACCCGCATCAAGTAGTATTTCTTCTGCGCGGCTTTCTGCGGTGTAACCGTCCATTTCAGCAAATACACTTTCAAGCTCGGCTACTTTCATGCCGTCTTCTTCGCTCATTTCAGGCAACGAATAAATACGGTCGCGCTCTTGTTTTACTTTCCAAAGCTCAACGTCGCCCATAATTACCGCATCAACTACGCTGTATTGTTCAAACGCAAACTGATCTTGGCTTAGGTTACCTAATTTTAGCCCCGGCGTAATAGACACATTACCTGCACTAGGCGTAAGCGCACCGCTTAAAATTTTCATAAATGTCGACTTGCCGCAGCCGTTAGCGCCAATTAAACCGTAACGGTTACCGTTACCAAATTTAGCTGAAATGTTTTCAAACAACGGCTCTGCGCCAAACTGCATCGTAATATTTGCGGTGGAGATCAAAAAAAGTAATCCTAGAAAATTAATGGCAGGGTTAAGCTGCAGCAAGGTGCCGCATAAATAAACAAGCGATAGAGTAAATAATAGGCCGCGAATTATACAGATCCACGCCCAAAGATGAAAGGTAAAAGAATAAAGCTTAAAAGCTATAACAGCTGATAAATAGCGTGTATGTTGCTTTTATTTTGTTTAATTAACTCATTTATAGCTTGTAACTCGGCTTGGTTAATAGACTTTTTACTCAACATTAAATGAATAGAACTCTTATTAATAGCCGCCATACTAGTAACAAGCTCAACGCTTGGATGTTGGTTTATAAAATATTGTGCAGCTACTTCGTCTTCTATTGCGTAATCAACCCTGTTTTTACTAAGCATAGCAAAGCGTTTGTCGGCTGTGGGCATCATAATAACGTGAGCAGGATGATTTTGTTTAAACTGCGCAAATGCAGCGCCATAATAACTACCGCGACCAATAGCGAGCGTTAAATCTCTATAAAAAATATCGCTTAGGTTATTTATATCAGGAGAGTCGCTATATTTATAAAGGCGCATTATTTCATCGCGATAAGTATCGCTAAAATAGGCATAACTTTGTCTATCAGAGGTTATGCTGGCTGCAAAAACAATATCAATACGGCCTTCTTTTAACTCTTCAAAAGCACGAGCAGAGGTAGGCAGCAACATAAACTTTAAACAAAAAGGTGAGCCGTTAAAAATCGTATTTACCACATCAATTTCAACGCCTGTTAAATTGTTATTAACTGCCACCACATAAGGCGGCCAGTTGCGTTCATTGGTACCCACTTTAAGTGTTTTGGCACAGGCAAATACCTTAAAACTACCAATTATTAGTAATACAACAAAAGCGAGTCTTAGCATTTTATTACTCTAAAGAATGACTACAACTAAGTATACACTAGCTGGCAGATTTATCCCGCTTGTAATAAATAAAGAGCACGCAGTGCAGGTAGCCCAGTAAAAACAAATGCTGGGGGCTCAAGGGGTTGCAACTAAGCCTAACGACGCTCGATAAGCCTTTAATTGTTTGTTACGGCCAATTTCATCGGTTAACTTATTCCAGCCGGTTTCAATGTTTTCAACCGTTTGGTCTACGGTTTGGTTATGCCTTAAGTATTTAGCTACTTCCGTGTCGAGTATGTCTCTAAAGTAACGGTTGTTTTCAAAAATTCTTAAATCCAGAATAATATTGGCATTATTTACCGTTTTAGAAATAGAGCCTAAATAAAAGCGAAGGGTATTTTCACTCATGCCTTGCTTAAGCCAGCTTTGCTGATTAACCAATTGAGAGGTACGATACGGGTTCATGCCCGTGGCCCCTATGGTTACATCTTCATTAGATTGCAAAGGCTGAGTAACATACGACAAGTACTCATAAGCGAGCTTTTTTTTGCCAGCAGTGCTGGCGCGGTTTATTGAGCCTACCCAACCACCAAATGCAGCATAAGGCGCATAGTTAATATCGCCCATGGCAAATGGGCAAAGGGTAGAGTTACATCGCTCAAGCTGGTTTGTTTTACGATTTAATACCTCGGTTGACCCCGGTAATATACTTACCCCCGTTTTGTTTTTTACTTTAGATTCGGGTAATACGGTCATGGTGCCAATATCGCCCCATTCAATAGCTAAAGCGCAGCGCCCATTAATAAACGCATACCTTACATCGTTAGTGTCAAAGTTAAGTTCATCGGCAGAGCCAAATTCGGTGGTTTGTTTATAAATTTGTAAGGCTTTTTTAAATGCCGCGTTATTCACTAACGGCGCCATGGTTTTGGTGTTAAAAAATATCCCCTGCGACGTGCCTTTACTTTGCAAAAAACTACCCGCAATAGACAACAGCGACCAATACGACTGTTCATTGGCTTTTTTAGAAATGCACGAGCCAAAATCACCTTCGCCATCCCCATTCATATCAACCCCATGTAATTGCTTAGCAATAGCAAGGTAATCATCCCAGGTTCTGGGTGGGGTTAGGCCATACTTTTTAAGGACATCGAGGCGGTAATACAGTAAGTGTATATCGCCATCGAGGGGGATAGAGTAAATTTGACCATTATATTTAGAGCTAAAATCTCTAAAAAAGCGCGATACATCATTCCATTGAATTAGAGGGTCGGCACTTACGTAGGTGTCTAGGCGCTCTAGGTAATTATTTTGTGCAAAATCAACCATCCACTGCGATGCATAAGCAATAATATCGTACTGGCTGGTTGGCGAGCTTAAATCTTTACTTATTTCGTTATATAACTGACCAAAAGGCACCTTGGTTACATTAACTTTAATACCGGTTTGCTGTTCAAACTCTAAGCCTCTTTGTATTAGTGGCTTGCTAATAATAGTGCCTAAATCAACCGTAAGTACATTAAGTTGGGTGTTTGCGTGAAGCAGTGTACTGGGTTGGCTTTCTATTTTAGAGAGAGGCAGGTTACTTTGTGCAACGCATTGAAAAACAAAAATTAAGCTTATAACTAAAGCAAATACAACTCTCATAAAAAACTCAACCACAGCAATATGTAATTACTACTCTAGTCTATATTTTGTGGAAAGGGAAAAGGCAGGTAGTTGTAAGCAATAAAAAGCGCTTCTAGCTCACCACTGGCAAGTAACTTAGCAAAACCGGCATCAAAAATTTGTGCTAACTCGCGGCCTTTAGCGTTATCGGTAAAGGCAATGTATTGCTTTATTGGAACTATGTTTTCAATTTGGTACTGCTGTGGGTCAAAGTTTATTGTTGATAACTCAGCGGCATTAGCAATCAAGGTTTGCTGCAGCGCTTTACGGCTATCTAAAAAGAAATCAAGCCTATCGAGCTTGAGCATTTTAACGCCCTCAATCCGCTGAGTAACCTGTTGTAAATCAATCGGCACATACAAATAATTATTATAGTTAGATCCCCTTAATGTGCCTACCGAGCGGTTTTGTAACGAATACTCACCTTGCCAATTTTTAAATCGGCCTTTTTTAAACATCGCCGACACAAAAGTAATATCGTAATGCCAAACCGGAAAGTACAACCCCTCCACCTCATTTTGCCTTGCACTTAACATAGCATCGGCATTGCCGTTAGCCGTCCACCAATAAGCACGCGACTGAGGCACAATCATAATATTGAGTTCAATCGACTGCGCAGCAAAAATTTTAGTCAGCATATCAACGTAAAGGCCAGAGCCGTCTTTTTCTACCAGCCCGTCAATGGTGTCGGTAGCCAGTACAATTTTTTTAATATCGCTCGACGCCCAACCACTGCTAGGCACGCCTAAACAAAGCGCTAAAAGTACAGCTAAAAACCACTTAAACCTAACATTCATTGTAAGTAACACCTCGGTACTTAAACACAGCCACACTAGCCAATACATTTTTTATACTAGTAAGCGCTGAAGAGCGATCTTATGAGTAAACATAGCACACCTCGCTGACCAATAAATGAACGGTGCAATACGTGTTCATACTATTACACTGAAGGGTAAATAACAGCCATGTTTTTAGTGTGGATTAAGGTAAGTGTTTAATTATTGCTACTCATTCAAATAGCACCGAAGCGTTTATATAACTTTAATACTTTCAAAGATGTAGAGTTAATAGGTAAAAGTGTAAATAACATTGGTTTATAGCAGTTAAACAGTGCTTTTTTGTAATAAAAACATACTACTTAGGACGTATATATTGCCGTAGCTCTATATTTTTAAATGTTGATACTGTAGATTAGTTATAAATGAATGCCAGATTAATAAATAAACCAAGGAGCGGTGAATTTAGTGCTCACTAAAACACTCAATTACTACAATCAACATGCACAAACTTTTAGCGACTCAACGCTTAATGTTGATATGTCGGCGCTTTACGCTGAGTTTTTACCGCTTATCCCTAAACATGGCCATATTTTAGATGCTGGCTGTGGCAGTGCCCGCGATGCTATGTATTTTAAACAGCAAGGTTTTACTGTTAGCGCGTTTGATGCAAGCGAAAATATTGCAAAGTTAGCCAGTAATTACTTACAACAAACTGTAGAGGTTAAAGCCTTCCAGCAGCTTAATTGTACAAATATGTACGACGGCATTTGGTGCTGCGCCAGTTTATTGCATGTGCCAAAAGTAGAGTTACCGCAGGTGTTTTTAAAGCTGCAAAATGCCCTAAAACCAAACGGTGTTTTGTATGTGTCGTTTAAATACGGCACGCAAGAACGTGTGCATAACGGCCGTGAATTTACCGATTTAAATGAAGATGGCCTAACCGCGCTAATTACCCACCACACCGAGCTTAAAATACTAAAACAATGGCAAACGGTTGACCAACGCCCAGAGCGCGAAAGCGAAGTATGGCTCAATGCCCTAATTAAAGCAGTGCCGGTTTTATGATTGGCGCAATGCAGCAACAACTCGACTTTATCGCCTATATTCAGCGCATGCTGGTTGAGGGAGAGTTCACCGCAACGTATAAATATGCACTATTACATGCTATTGCTGATATTTGCGTAGAACAGCAAAATGAAGATCAGAGTGCGCCAATGGAAATAAAAATCGACACGTTAGTCGATAAATTTATTCAACTTTATTGGAACCACTCAATGCCTTACGCTGCGCACTCTACCGATATTATTACTAATACTGAAGATATGCTGTTAAAGCAAAATAGCCAAGGACAGGCAAAGTTCATCACCGAAATTTACAAACTACAAAATGCAGGTGTGAAAAGTTACAACGCATTCAAAAACTACCAACAATATAACCAAGTAATTAGTTCTCTTAGGCGAACATTTATCGATGGCCCTCTTTGGCGCTTACAGTTACTTTCGGGTAAAGAAGAATGTTTTTTATATCCCCATATACTTTTAGGTAAAGGCAGAGAGCCCAAGCGAATTGTTTTAAATGCTGGTATAGCTCAGTGTTTTAGGCGTTTTTACGATTTGGTTGTGCATCTTAGTGTTACTGAATGGATAGAAAAAGTACAAACTATAAAAGCGAATCAAACACTATTAGGATCGCAAAGCCAGCTACAAGAGTTCTTGTTTGGCAGTAACAGAACTGCGTTAAAAGTGGTAACTCCACTATTGATAGATATTCAAAACGGGCTTTGCTTTTACTGCCAAAAGCCAATGAATCTAAAAAACGAAAAAGAAACTAAAAAAACGCCAGAGATCGATCACTTTATTCCTTTTAAGCGCTATCCAAACGACTTAGCACATAACTTTGTTGCTGCGCATGCTGATTGTAATAACAATAAGCGAGACCACCTCGCAGCTTTTGCTCACCGCGACCGCTGGCTAGAACAAAATCTTGATACTCATAAAGCCGAAATAACTAATAAACTACAACCTTACTTTTATTGCGATGCTGATAAATCGCTTGCAGTAAGCAATTGGGCGTATCAGGTAGCCGAATCAAGCAGTGCTAAATTATGGCTTGGCAAAAACAGTTTCGAACAAGCAAAACCAACTGCTGAGTTGTTTACGTTTCCAAACGCATCCCAACCTGAGTTAAATCAAGTTGCTAAGCCCGAAGTTAGTTTAAAATCAACTGATAACGCATTAAAGCTGCCGTACTTCCCCAATATAAAAATAGCCTGTGGGCATTTTAAAACAGGGGATGAAAGCGATATGGAATTGATGGATGCACCACTTGGCGCGGGCAAGCTCGACCCACAAGTGCATTTTTTAGCACACGCATCGGGTAACTCAATGAATGGCGGTAAACACCCAATACTTGATGGTGATTTACTGTTACTTGAGCTTATAACGTCCGATAAAGCCGGATCGCTACGCGGCCAAATAGTCGCCATAGAACGAGATGATATAGGCGGGGAAGGGCAGTATTTACTGCGCAAAGTTAATAAATTACCTAATGGGCAATATGAGCTAATTGCTCAAAACCCAGATTACGAAGTAATGATTGCAGATGAAAGCATGCGAACCTTCGCGCGGTTTAAACAAGTGGTTGCTGAGTAGTTTGTAGTTGCGCTTTAACTTGTAGGCGCAGAGCTTGCTCACGCGAAAAGCGAAGCTTTTAGATGTGTAGGTCGTGGCGTAGGCGGGAGTTTACCTCGAGCATTTAAATTGTAGGTCGTGCTTTAGCGCGTCAATGTGATTGATAATATTAGGAATTGTGAAGGGATTAATAACCTCTATTCGAGGTTATATCGCGTTGGCGATGGCAACCAAAGGGCGGCTGCCGCCGACCGCCCTTTGGAATCCCACGGCGCGCCCGAGGATCACACTGTATCCTCAAGTTAAAAATTGATGTGAACGTAAGCGCCGTGTATTCGCCATCCATGGCGAAGTCACGGTTTAACTTGCAACCATGCAAGTGATTACTCATCAATTAATAACTTTCGGGTGTGATCACGGGGAGTTGGAGTGTGTTGGTAGATTGGTGTTTATGAGCAGGAGTTGTTTAATCTGGTTTTAAAGATTAATCCTAGCTGAACAGTAATTGCTCTAATGATTATAAACTGTTACGTTAATAACCACATAATAAGAAAGGACTCTATTAAATGAAACTCAACCAAGTTTTATCAATCGTCAACCAAGTTGAAAAATCTAAATTCATTTCATGCCTTGATCGTCTTTGTTCAGACGCCGCTAAAAATAATAAAACACTAGCTAAAACAATCGACAATATTGACGGCCAAATTAAAAATGCATCAGGAAGTGAAATAACTCAGTTATTTAATACCGTCCGCGAGTTCTTCAAAATTTCTGTAAAAGAACAGATTCTAATGAGTACAGCGCAGCTTAATTTATTGGTGAACATATTAAGTCGTGATGGCAACGGAGTTGCAAGAATTAGCTGGATAGAGTCACTTTATGAAAAAGAATGGGCAGAGTTATCCAAGCTATCAAAGGAGCTAAAAGAGTGTATTCAACAAGGCTCTGCCGAGAGTGTTTTAGAGCGAAACCGAGCGTTGAAGATTTATCATGCTTGCATGAAAGAAGCATACTTTAATGATGAAAAAAATAATCGAGAAGCGAAAGTTACTGATGACGAACGCAGTATCCTTAATGTACTGGCTGAAGAGCTAAATCTTACTACTGATGAATGTGCCGCTGTAGAGCATTTGGTTGATGTTATTCCTAAAAACGGTGTGCTAGATGCTTTAAATAGCCTCAGAGATATGGGGTTATTATTTATAAGTAAAAAGCGCCAAGAAGTGTTTATTCCTGATGAAATAGTTACCCTACTGAATGAAATTCAAGGCAAAGATTTAGCTGATAAGTACGTACTGAGAATACTTAGAACGCTGGCAGATGCCGAACTTTCTAATGCACTCAAAGCCCATGGTCGTAAAATTAGAGGCATAAGCCGCACTGATAAAATTCAAACAATTATTCATTCAGGAATTAGCGCTGCTAAATTATTATCAGACGATATTCATAACGTTGAAGATAACCAAAACCAACGTAAAGACAGATTAAAGCAGCTAATACAAGATTTAGAAATTGATACAGATAAACTAGGTACAACCTTAGATGAGCGCATTGGTCTAATATTGTCATCGTTATCAGGTGCAACAGAAAAAGAGTTTGATTCCCTTAGTGCCAGCGGCTTTAAACAGCTTCTAAAAACATTAGAAGAACACTTCCCAACTATGCAGGCTGTGCTTAAAGAAGCATTTGAACTTGAAGCGAACGAAATAATAGACACTGAAAAACTACGTGCGTTAAGTATTACTCCTCACGATATTCTATATTTACTTTCAAACGATGAAGTTAGAGAAGTTCGCGATAGCATGGGGTTATCCAAGCGAGGCAATGCACGCTTTGCAATCTTAGAAAGCTTTGCAAACGCAACAGATAAGCTGATTGAAAATTACGATGCTCTAGCACGCCGCGATATTAATGCGCTAAAAGAGGCTGGAGCAGATGTAACCGAGGCCGATATTGGTGTTAAGTTTGAAGAAGTCACAAAGGCTATCTTTGAGCTATTAGAGCTTAATATTGACGAAGACCTACGTAAAGACCTAAACACCACTAAAGATAAAGCCGATATCGTAATCTCGCTTAGTGATAACGACATAATTATTGGTGAAGCAAAAACCTGTAAAAATGGTGATTTTGCAAAATACTCAACGACCTCTCGCCAAGTAAAAGCTTATGTAACACGCGCTGAAAATCAGGGTAAACGTGTAGCACAAGTATTAATAATTGCCCCTAGCTTTTCTGATGATTTCATCGAATCAGCCGAGATGGATACCGAAGTAAATATTTCGTTGCTAGAAGCACATGGCCTTAAGTTAATACTTGATGCTTATAAGTCAAAGCGTAATCCAAGTTTCGCGCCTAAGCTATTGACCAAAGGTGGCTTGTTGAAAGCAGAATTAATAGCAAAAAATATATAAGTTAATTTAAGGTAATCTCAGGATAATAGTATGGAAAGTGGTTTAATAACGTTTTTTGATATAACAGAGTGTGGCTTTTATAAAAAAAGAAAATCTACTGCCACAAGTAAATTTGAAAATATACATGTTCAAGGCTCTATAAAAGAAAGTGTGGAACAAATAATCGAGTGGGCAGCTCAAAGGGAGTTTGAACAAACCGTGCCTTGGTGTACTGATGAAGCTCCTAGTAAACCCAGAGTCTTTTTTAAAGATTATTGTATCGATCATGCAACCGGTGAATGCTTAATTATTTTTTGTAAGTCAATCAAGAATGGTTCTAGTCGTCTTCATGGCTTTGATGGTAGTACAAAGGTTGGTGATGGTAAAAAAGATGTTTTCCCCATTGATAATAAGATTAAAGGAAAAGAGCTAATTGTAGCTGATATTATGTACTATTGGTTTATGCCAGAAGAAAACCTTTTAGCCTCTATAAAGTTCCCTCATTCTATCTGTTCGACAGATGATATTACTTATTTTTTTAAAAAGTGTGTTGATAACTTTGTTCCTAATGAGGGAAGGAGTACAACAAACACAACTATTTATAATCAGTTTGCCAAAAGAGATATCGCTGTAAAAAGAGTTACATATGAAGCATCAGATAAAACATCAATGAGTTATGTATTTAATACGGAAATGAAAGAAATTGAACTTAAAAACACTCAAAATTTAGATAAGCTATGTAAGCAGATAACCCACATTGTGATACGAGATACAATTTCTGCCAGAAAAGCTATTGAGACTGAATCTTTGTCTGATTTATGGAGAAAATTCAGAAATAAGTCAGATGATTTGACTAGAAATAAGCATGTTGAAATTATTGAGGAGGTATTTTTAACTGCGTCCTCATTAAAGCAGCTAATTCAGACATATTCAGATGATATTGAATCTGGAAGTATATGGAACAATATAGGTTTTAAAACTGGAGCCAACAATAGCACTAAATGGTTTGATAGTTACCTAGCAAGGAAGTATATAGTCCTCGACCCCAAAGATAAAAAGGAAGGTAGTTATTATTCTGCTGAAACTATAATGCAAGTCTTAAAAAAACAGAAAGTAGAGCTTTTGGATTTTCAAGTTAAAGATATTAAAGCGGTGAATTCTTGATTATTAAGGGATTTAAATGAAAGGCCTTTTTTTTACTATTTTACGTCATTTTATTTATATTTCAGTTAGCATTTTAGCTGGTTACTACTCTATGGATATATTAACTTATAAGGACTTTAATCCTGCAGTTAGTGTACTTCAAAATATATCGGCAGCCGTGTTTACTTTATCAGGCATATGGATAGCGTATTTATATCCACAAGCGATAAGTAGCATAACCTCATCAAGTAAGGTGGGGTTACTAAAAGGTAGCGAAGATGCTAAAAGAGTAGAAAATCTTGTTTATGTTGTTAGTACGTCAGCATTAGTATTATTTTTTATTCTATTGATTAGTGTATTCGAGCCTATTTTCTACAAAGTAATTCCTAGCGATTATAAGGTTAAATTAAATTGTTTAATTATTAGTTGTTTATTTTACCTAACTATTATTCAGTCTATTTCTATTTTAAAAATTATTGCTAGTAATTTAGATTTTGTTTATAGGCTCTCTTATAAGGTTACAGAAAAAGAGGTTGATGATGAATTAAGTAAGTAGTCACTGACTTACTTAAATCTGCTAGTGCTCACCCAACCGCTAATTTCCCTGCCTCATGCCACATTTCACTTGGCATGGGGTTGGTTAATTCCCACGTTATATTCATCGGCTGGCTGCCGTTGTGGTTTTGGTATTTAACCTCGCCGTAGTTTACAAACCCCATAGTTCGACCGTTTTCGTCTTTGCCTTGTTCGCGCACAAATAACAGGATGGTTTTGCTTGTTCTTAGGATTTAGTTTACTAAAAAATGCAATGTAAACAAGCATTAACTCATTATTGAATTAAAGACTGCTGCCAAGAAAATTCCCCCGTGATCACACCCGAAATTGAATTAATGATGAGTAATAGCAGCGCATGGATGCGCGTTAAGCGATGCTTACACACGGACGTGTTTCATCGCGTTTACGTTCATATTATTAATTTAAATTGAGGTAACTGTGTGATCCTCGGGGCGCCGAGAGATTCCAAAGAGAAGTCGGCGGTTACTTCTCTTTGGTTGTCGTCGCCAACGCGACACTTACTCGTTAATAAGATAATTAAGAAAGTCTTCTTTTGAAGAAAATACTTTGAATGTTTTTTCTATACGGTTTTCAGTTTGTGTTAATAACCAATCAAACGCTTCTTTTTTATAGCCTTTTCCATCAAAAACGATAACTACCGTTTTCTCTGGTGCATTACTTAATGACTCATAAAAGAATGGGAATTTTTGGTCGACAGAGCCGCTTTGTACTTGCCTATGAGCTTCTATTCTTAATAAGCCTTTAGTTTTATGATGTATTAAAAAAGTACTGTGACGTGTACTGCCGTACATATCTTGATAGGCTGCACGCTTAATATATTTCTGCTGTTGAGGTTGAAATTCTGTACATTCAGTAAAGCCAATAGAGGTTAGATCTTCTTCTAGTTCAGTACAAAACTTACGGTTTGATTCTTGTGGCGAGCCTGTATGTTCATACTTATTTGGTATTTCATCAAATAATGGTAGTTGACCATCCATGTAACTTTCTCCTTTATAGTTGAACAATTAACATACTAAATAAAGGGTGAAAGTCAAAGCAACAGCGGCGTTTAATTTAGCCTTATAGAAAATGCTTAAGGAGCTGTGGAGATCCACGGAGAGAGCAACGCTTTAACTTAGTAAATAATGCCTTTCGGTTGTCGTCGCCAACGCGACTTCTACTCAAATTTGCAATTAAAAATTCCCGCCACGAACTGCTCCAACAATTGCGCTCAGGCATGATTTAACAATTCGCTTAAACTATCTGTTTCTATTTTAGATTCAATCCTCTATATTCAGCCTAGGCGCTCAACGGAACACAGCACTCAATTTTAGGATAAATAATGATTAAATGGATTTTATTGATACTACTTTGCCTATTTACTTCTCTCCCGCAAGCGTACGAGCAATACTCGCAAGAACATTGCGATAGTATTGTAAAAGAACGTGAAACAATACGTTCACGGTTGCGTCAAGGCTATAGGGTGAAAGAAGGTGAGCGGTTAAAAGCACGGTTCAAATCTTTATTTGAAGAACTTGCAAAGCATTGTGATAAACCCAAACAAACCAATCGAACACATCAACGCTCTTCGGCTTACAGCACAAGTAATAATGCATTATTGCACTCGCGGGTGCCTAATATGAAATTGCATAGCGACAGCTATAGCGATCCTGAAAAGCTGGCTGCGTGGTCTGAATTTTATACTTTACCAAAGCGCTGCCGTTCAAAAGGCATGCAATCATCCGATTTCGTATGGTGCAGTGAATACCGTGGTGAACAAAAACGCTTATTTGAAGCCCAATGGAATAAGCGACGATAAAGATGTTGAGCACAAAATGGTGCGTGCTATTTGTATTTATTGTGCTGTTAATTGCAGTTGCTTTATAGCCTCTATACTCGATAGCCATCTACCTTGTTGTCTTTGATTAGCCATTTAAGTTACCCAAATAATTAAGATAACTCAATATACCTAACAGCAATAGCAACAACAAATTTGAAGGCTAATGCCAAGACAATTCCCCCGTCATTTTGCCCGAAAAGACTCAATTGATGAGTAATTAATTGAATGGATGCAATTAAAGCCGTGACAGGCACATGGATGTGCCTTACACGGCGTTTACGTTCATATCAATTTAGGCTTTTAGGAAAGTTCAAAATGCTCGGGGCGCCGTGGGGTTCCAAGGGGCGGTCGGCGGTATCCGCCCCTTGGTTGCCGTCGCCAACGCGACATCTACAAATAATTTGTAGGCCTAGTAAAAAAAAGCCTCTAAAATCATCATAGAAAATATACTTAACAAAAAGCCTGTAGTAGAAATAAGGTGCAAGAAAGCTAAAAACTTGTCTATTGGTCTTGCATACTTTGCAACATGGCTGCCATCAAATAGTGGTGTTGGTTTTCGTGCCCTTTCACAAAAAATAGCCATAGCGTAAAATGGCGCACTTGCTCCGATTCCTTTATCCCAGCTTGGGGAGCTAATTCCATCTTGTATCATTTTATTATCAATGTATTTAATTGAAATACGCGGGAATAAAACAGCCATTATCATAAGATAAAAAAAGAAAAAGATGCTGCTGTATAATAGTATTTCTAATATAGGCATTAGAAAACTTCTTTTGTTAGAGGTTGTCTATCGTATATATTTTCAAAAGTCTTTTTCATAAATTTGTTCATTTTTATACTTGCTGTAAAATTAAGCCGGGTAGAAACTTAAACCGACAACACAAAAGCTGCACACCTAAAACATAAATAACCCCTTAACCTAACTCAACAATATCACCTTGTAAGCATGGCGTTTGCTCAATTACGCTCTGTATTAAAGTAATTAACTGACTTGCCGTTTTACTTGGCTGGCGTGTGTTATGCCATAACGCATAAATAGGCCTGTTTGCAAAAGCAGGCTGCAATTCAATATAGTCAAAAGCCTGTTTGTCAGTAATACAACTAATTTCACTCATAGGTAATAAACCAACCCCATTACCTTCTTCAACCATTTTTCGGGCTATTGTTATATCAAAGCAATAACTTATATCGCTGTAGAGCTCTGTTAGTTTGTTAAGCATGCCTGTTGGTAACTGAGTTTGAGTATAAGGTAAAATTAGGCGAGTTTGCGGTGCATCTTTTTTGCTGACCAACTTAACCGCAATAGCGCCTAAGCGTTTTTGATAATAACTTGAGTCTTGTTGTGGGCCAATGCGAATAGCGAGGTCAAAGCGTTGTTGGCTCAACTGACTATTAGCATTACTCGGTGATATGTGAAAATTGAGCGAAGGATTATCTTTTATAAATGTATTTAGCGCAGGCATAAGTAGATCTGCAATGATGTTCTGTGGGCATAATAAATAAAAAGTATTGCTGTTATTGCTAGCACAATTAAGGGCGGTTATTTGATTATTAAGTGCTAACACTGAATCTGCAAGCGATGTATAGAGCTGCTCTCCTTTTGCTGTTAGCACGATTCCTCGTGCTGTACGTTGCAATAATGGCTCTGTTAATTTGGTTTCAAGTGCTTGAATACGTCGCGATAGCGTCGATAAATTTAAGCCTAAGTCTTTTGCCGTTTGGCTCATACTTTTACGCCTAGCTACCTCTATAAATAAATGAATGTCATCAAGCATTTCTGTTTCTCAATCTTAGTTTGCATTTTTGTGAGTATGGAAGCCCCAAGCTTTTGAATATAGTAACGCCAAGGAGGAAAGATGAAAATTCATTTTATATTTACATTGGCATTTTCGTTCATGATGTCGTTTTTACTATCTGCATGGGTGACCTACGTAAATTTAGGTTTAAGCGATACCTTTGTGCAAAGTTGGCTAACTGCATTTATTAATGCCTGGCCTGCGGCTTTTTTAGTGGCCTTTACCGTAGCACCGCCAATTCGTGCTGTGGTTATTAAATTAATTAACAAGGATTAAAGATGATTAATATAGTGGCAAAAATAACCCCTCAAGCTTCATTATTTGATGACTGTAAAGGGCGTTTACAGCAAATTTTAAAGCCTACACAGGCTGAGGTTGGTTGTATTCGATTTGAGCTATACAGCAATAGTGAGCAAACATGCTTGTTTTTAGTCGAACAATTTACTTCGCAAGCTGCTTTGGATACGCATTATTCACAGCCCTATGTAAAAGAGGTGTTTGCATTTTATGAAACGGCGTTAGCAAAACCGGTAGAAGTAAATAAATTAGTCGCGATTGAGTAAGTTTAATTTATCGTGTGTACCTCATTGGAGTGGGGAGTGTGTGTCCTCGGACGGTCGGCACTCGCTAACGCGACATGTATAAATAAAGGTGGCGAGCGACGAGTTGCGGGTTTAGAGCCATTAAAAGCTGCGCTTTTCGCGTCAGCAAGCTGCACGCGGTGAGAACAGGTAAAAGGTTCTAGGCTGAATATAGTCCGTCGCTCGCGGCTCGTTACCCAAAATTGGCGTTTAAAATAATCACAGCTAAAACTGGTTTCTACGATTTCAACTTACCAATTAACACAATGAGGCAATTAAGTGTGCTATTTGCCTCACTTTTTGAGGCGAATAATGCGTGAAAGTAACGTAATTTAAAAGCGGTGCTTTTCACGTCAGCAAGCTTAACGCCTACGGTGGTAAAGGCAGCGGGCTTCGAGTGACGAGCAGCGAGCTTGTGCTAAAACCTAAAGCCTAAAACCTAGCTCGTAGCTCGCAACCCATGCCAGGTCAGTCAGCCAGAGCACTATTTGTGGGCTGATAAGCGCCATTATCTAACGCATCAAAGTAAGTTTGGTAGCGACCATTTTGTTTAAATTTAAGTAATTGCTGATTAAAAATCTCAAGCCATTGTTTACTGTATTCGTTATTTTTAGGGAACATGACAAAGCTTTTATTGATTAATAGTGGCCTTGGGTGATGCACAATGGCATTTTTTATTGTAGGTAGTTGACCTGCCAATATGTGATAGCCTACGCTTTTTTCCTCGGCAAAGGCGTCTATTCTGCCCATAGCTAAGCGTTTAAAGTTTTGCTCTGTGGTACTTACTCGCGACATATCAAATAGACCCGCTTGTAGTGCTTTATCAAACTCTTCGCCATAGCTGTAAGCAAGCCCACCACCGAGTAATAAGCCTTTTAAATCGTTTAGGTTTTGCCAATCAAAAGGGCGTTTTTTGTGATAAAAAAATACAAAACGCTCGTTTAACACTGGCTCACTGTAAAAATAATCCTCAGTGCGTTGTTGTTCAAACATCCATACGGCGGTGGCTGCGTATTTATCATTAATGGTGTCGTGGTAAGCACGCGGCCAGGGTAAAAAGGTAAAGTTAACCTTAATATTGGCTTGTGCAAATAAGTCGGTGATTAAATGGGCAATCACACCTTGATGAGGTAATGATTCACTTAAAAAAGGGGGCCATTCGCCGGTACTTATATTTAAAGTAGTGGTATGTGTGGGCTGTTCGTTTTTGGGTTGAATTGCTTCAATTGCGTTACTGTAATCACTCACTAAAGCCATCAGACAAAAAGATGCGGTAAAAATAAGGTATCTTAATTTAGCTGATAACATCACATGCATATGTATAGTTTACTCCTTCTTAGCCATTAGGTTGTGACTGGTGCTGTTCAAAAAGTAGGCTATTGTAGTGAGTGAAACTGAATGCACGCTTAAGCTAGAACAGTCGGCAATAATACTTAATCATTTTACGGGGCTAAACGTGTCGCTACCTGCGTTAAAAAACTCTCATTACGACTGCATGGATGCAGAAGGTAGAGCAATGCAGGAGCAATTGCTGAGAACAACTAAATAGCAAATTTTTTGCCTAGCTATCAACACATTTTTCCTGCCTCAAAACAGACCACTTGATTAAGCGAATTGGTATTAGATTTAAAGCCACCTTTTAATAAGTACAGCGTACTCTATTATTCTTTTGTTTGCATGTTTTTTGCGCGCTCTTCAGCTTCAATTAGTGCTTGTGATTTAGGGGCGCGTTGCTTTTCTTCCACTTTCGGTTTTTGTGGTGAATTTGGATCCCAACTTTCATCAAGCGATAAGTTAGCAAATGGGTTACTGCTTTGTGGCGGTATATCAGGCTTAGTGGGTTCAACTGGCGATACCTTTACTTGTTCTGGTTTTATCGCACTTTTTTTAGTGGGTAAGGGGGCGTTGGGATCGAAGGTGCGTATTTCAGGCTCTTTAAAGTCGTGCTCGGTAGATGGTGTTAACGGTGAGCGCGGTTGTTTAGGCGAATGCAAGTCTGCCTTTGGTTGTTGAGGCGAAATGGGCTCAGCTGCAATAGGTGCTTCTTTTTTAGTCGCTGGTACAGGCTCGCTAGGCTGATTAACCGGCTTGCGCTGTTTTTTGATTGGTTTGGCTTCGGGATCAAAGTCTCTTACTTGTGGCTCTGCATGCTCGGTGGCATTTTTTATCCGTTCTAAAGTGGCTTTAGCGGCGGCTTCAAACTCTGCGGTATTCGGGATTTGCTTTACTTTAGCTGTGCTCACTTCGTTTGCGTTTGGCTCGGCAATTTCGGTTGTTGTTTTTTGCTCGTTTTTGCTGGTATCAAGAGTCTTAGATTCATCAATAGCAGTACTACTTTGCTTGTCATCGCACTTAGTAGGGGGAGCAGCTAGTGGCATACTGGTATCGGCAGGCTCGTTATTTTGCTTAACATGGCGTAGGCGCATTAATACAACAACCCCAATTATTACCACTAAGAGTAGCGCCACACTGGGTAATACTAGCGACAACATATTTGATTTTTTAGGGATTGATGAGGCAACACTGTTAACTTGCTCTGTGGCATTTACGGTAACCGGCATGGCCGTTTGTAAAGGCTCCACTGTTGATTTTGTAACTGCTGGAGTTGTGTTGTTTTGCGTGGTTGTATCAATGCTAGGCTGATCATTTGTTGCAGCATCAGCTTGTTCATCATTTGTTGTTTTGTTGGTTTGCGGCTCATTAGGCTCGGTACTTGCTGATGCTGGAACAGTTGTACTTTGAGTATGTTTAATACTTTGCTCAATATCTGGCTCAGACGCTGTTGCTACTGTTTGTTCAACGTTTGATTTTGCGCTTTGCTGTGTAAGTGATGACTGGGTTTGACTCTGTGCAATAGGGGTATTTACAACAGATGAAACAGGCTCAGTTACTTGCGGTTTTGTAATCTCAGGGATGGGTTGTTCAATAATGGGTTGCGCTTTAGGCTTTGCTGCTGGTTGAGTACGTGCCGGGTTACTGCAGTTTTTTTTGTAGTCGCGAGCGGCGTTACGGTACTTACGGCTAGTTTTGTCGTTACTATATTGCTGCTTTTCTTGTTTTATAAGAATGCACATCGCTTCGTTGTAAGCGACACTGCTGGCACTATAAAACAAAGTAAAACAAAAAAGTAAGCAACTCAGTAACGGTTTCATAAAACTCAAAAGCGGTTAAGCATCAATGCACTAATTTTAAGCGTAAAGTAAAAAATTATCTAGGGCTTAGCAATTTCGCGCGCTAAGCTTAAATTAGTCAATCACCATTAAGCTGCGGTACTCGTCGTAAGCAAATTGGTCAGTCATGCCGCTTATGTAGTCTTGAATGAGTCTACATCTGTAATAAAACTCATAAGCTGCAAAGTGGTCGGGCTCTTCTTGCATGGCATTTATAGCGTGCTGATAGCTACTTAAATGTTTTTTAGAGAGTTTTTTAACTAATCTCGACTCTATTAATAAACGGTTGTCGCCATGTAGTGCGCGTTTAAAGTCGTCGCTAGTTAATTGCAGTAACGGTTTATAGCATTCTAGTAGGCCGTTAATAATACGGTAGCCTTGTAGTTCGAGCTTTTCGACCTCTTTATGAGAAAATACATGCTCAAGTGCCACTTGCTTAAGGGCTTGGGTTACTGCATGCAGGTAGCTGCGGTCTTCTAATAATGCATGGTTAAAGTCACCATGATAAATTGGCTCTATGTTTTCAATAAAGCGTTTAGCAGCATGATTTACTAATGGGTGCAGTAACGATACACGCAAATAAATAAAAAATTCACTATTAAAATTAAAGGGCTGTGCTTGCGCGCGTTCAATAGCGTAATTAATTGCATCATCAACAAAGCTTTGATGTTGGGTGTCGTTTAAGGCTAAGTTAATTAACGCTTTTTGATACTGTTTTTTTAGTTGCTCGCATAATAACTGTGTGGTGATTATGTCTTTTTCTACCGCATCTTCTATGTCAGCCAAGCAATAAGAAATATCGTCAGCGGCTTCCATTATGTAACTGGCTGGGTGGCGGCAATGCGGCTCCATTTTGAGCTCAGTTTGCAGTGCCTCTACAAAGCTTTTTTCACTGTAGTAGTAGCCCACTTTTTTCATAATGTAGTTTTTATTTTGTGGGATATCTTGCTTGGCTAAGCTGGCAGGGCGGGTGTACTTTAAAATTGCCGCACTTTGGCTGTAGGTTAAATTTAGGCTGAGCAATGAGTGAATAATACGTATGCCTTGGGCGTTGCCTTCAAAACTGCAAATATCTTGCGCTAAATGTTTAAAAATAACGCCTATACTGCTATTGGCTGTTTGGCAACGCTCAGGCGTAATACTGGCCAAGTTAGCATTAAACCAATTATTAATGGCGGCCTCGCCAAAGTGACCAAATGGCGGGTTACCAATATCGTGCATTAGGCAGGCCATTTCTACTAGGGTTTCTAGCGGGCGTTCTAAGCCTGATAAACCATATTCTTTTTGCTGTTGGTAATTTAAGTTGGCAAAAACACGCTGCACAATAAATCGACCAACTTGTTGTACTTCTAATGAGTGAGTAAGGCGCGAGCGCACGGCTGCATTGCGTTCAAGCGGAAATACTTGGGTTTTTTGTTGCAGCCGACGAATGGCTGCACTATTAATAATTCGGCCACGATCGCTCTCAAGCGCCATTTGTAAATTGGCCGTCGTACGTTGCATACGCGCTGGGGTGATTTTGCTGCTGAAGTCGATCATGGCAATCCTTTTATTTTGCACGTTGGGCTCTTATTAAGTGCACAGTTATATTTTTTAGTGAGCCATCTTTAATCTATCAGCATGTATCATAAAGTAACAACTTGCTTTAGTATTATTTTTTATAAAATTAACATACATCTATAGGTGTTTAAAATGAAGTTGTGGATCACAAAGGCAGTCTGTTTTTGCCTTTTATTAGGGATGAGTAATGCGTTTGCAGCCAAAGAGCAAACCGTAGTGATGATTTCAATTGATGGCTTGCGTTGGGATTATATTGAAAAGCACGGTGCACCCAATTTAAAAGCAATGGCTGAGCAAGGGGTTAGAGCACAAAAAATGCAGCCAGTTTACCCTACTAAAACGTTTCCAAATCATATTTCGGTGATTACTGGTTTACTACCCGTGAACCACGGTATTGTTGACAATAAATTTTGTGACAAAGCGCGCAACAATCAATGCTACAGCATGGGTAAAGGCCAAAAAGACAGTACCTGGGTACGTGGTACTCCATTATGGAATTTAGTAAAAATGCATGGGCTTAAATCGGCGGTGTATTTTTGGCCTGAGTCGGATGCGCGCTTTAATGGTATGACGCCAGACTACTATTTTCATTATTCTAAACAAGGTGACTACCAAGACAGAATTGACCAAATTGTACAATGGTTAAGTTTGCCTCAAGCGCAGCGCCCACGTTTTGTAGCCAGTTATTTTTCGCTGGTTGATAGTATGGGGCATGAGTTTGGCCCAGATGCAGCACAAACACGTGACGCTGTTCATAAGTTAGATGCTTTAGTGGGGCAATTACGCACTCGCTTGAGCAAATTATCTCAGGATATTAATTTAGTAATTGTTTCTGATCATGGCATGGCACAGGTTGATCCTGAGCAAAGCATTATTGTTAGCAGTTTACCTAAAGATGATAATTTTATTATTGTGAATACCGGTCCTCGTTTACTTATTTATACTAAAAGCGATGCTAAAAATGCGGATATTGACGCGTATAAAGCACGTTTACAAAAAGCGGCTAAGGGGCGCTATAGTGTTTTAAGTAGCGAACAGCTTGAAGGCTACCATTATAATAGCGGGAGTAGAGTGGGCGATATTGTAGTGCAGACCAATGCGCCTGCGGTATTTAGTAACGGTACTAAAGCGCCTTATTTAGGTACACATGGCTATGCTTATAGTGATGATATGGCAGCCACCTTTGTAGCAGCAGGTCCTGCGTTTAAAAAAGGGGTAAGTATTGAGCTGGTGAATAATTTAGATATTTACCCTGTACTTGCTAAGGTAATGGGGTTAACGCTAATGAGTAAAGTGGATAGCGATGGCAAAACGTTAATGCCTGCAATAAAAGCAGTTAATCATTAAAAAGAGCGCCGAGGCGCTCCGCAAGGGAAACTTAATTGGTGTAAATGGGTAATACTTTACCCATTTATTTAATGCTAATTCTTAGAATTGGGTTTATTTAAAGTTAGCAATACTGGTTTTTGTGTCGGTTACAGTACGAATAGCATATGCTTGGTTGGTTACACCAAATGAAATGCCGTTTACGCTCCAATTTGGGTTAGAGAAATAATCGTACTGAGTTGCACTACCAAACACATGCGGGTAAGCCATAATACTGGCAAATTCATTTTGTACACCGTGGCCCATACCATCAACATATACGCCACCGGCCGTATCGCCTTGCTTACGAGAATGCGCCAAACCTTGGTTATGACCTAGTTCGTGTACGAACGTTGTAGCTCCACAATCAACGGCTGTTATTGAATACATACGGTTACTCATTGAGCTGTATAAATTGCCATTCGTACCTTGACCAACCCATGCTAGTCCACAAGAGATTAAACCGCTGCCTGCACTTTGGCCTGTGCCTAATACGGCTACCATGTCGGCTTTCCAATCATTACGTAAACCATCTACGTAGCTGCTATTTGTCACAGCGTTAAGCCAATCTTCTGAAGGGGTTATTGCATGGTTGCCTAAGTTTTGAGAACCGACTAAACGCAGTGTTATATCAACGCCATTTTGACTATATACTTGATTACTAAAAGCAATAAGCTGATTAATTTTAGTATTAATATTGCTGGTAGCGGCAGCTGATTGGTCGGTATATAAAATACCAATATCAATTGTTTCTGCTGACACGGTGCTAGCGGCACATAATGCCGTTGCAATAGCGGCTGTTGATATTATTTTTTTCATAGTCGTATTTCCTTTCTTTTGTAATTGCAGTTTTACTGCTGAGTCATCTTGGTTGAGGTTAAAAATTAAATTGAGGGTGATTCTTCATCACTGGGCGCAAACGGATCTCCACCGTCAGTATTTTTTGGTGCGGGTTCACCTACTTGGTGTTCTATATGGTTTTTATATAAATCGCGTTTTGCTGCAATCCAGCCGTATTGGCCTTTGCTTTCAAAAACATAATTGCCACTTGGGGCAGTAAATTGACCATAAACCGCGTCATTACCAACGGTTAATATAGTGGTATGCAACGCTCCATTAGCACCAATCACTTGGCCAACAATGCTTTTATCACCGTTACTGGCATTGGTAACATTCGTTATTTCAGCGCTGTAGGTTTCTGCGGTTTGCGGTATAGCTAGGTCAAAATTATCCCCTGCTTCAAGGGTTTTAAGCGCTGCTAGATCAAATTCTATATAGGCTTCATTTTGTAAATCGGTAGGCAGTACTTTTGCCGCTTTAAGTATTTCTTTTGCCTTGGTTGAAGGTTTATTGATTGCGTCAAATGAGTTTTCAATAACGGCTAACTTTGCTTTTGAAGGGGCGCCTTTTATAGGATCTTTACTCATATCGATTGGTAATGGCTTACGTGTTTGTTTTGCAAATTCAGAATCAACAGGAACGATATCAATAGCTATGGGGGCTTCTACCTCATCGGTTTTATTCTGATTATTAAGCAGCGTATATATGGCAAATACAGACAAAGGAATAGCGATAATTAAAACAATGTAACGTTTCATCTGTTTCTCTTTTAGGGTTATTGGTGAACTAATTGTTAAGTTTTATATTAAAAATAGGATGAGATCAAATTTAAATTGTAACCATAAAGTGTTAACGGGTGTTTTTGTAACTTATTGTAAGTATGTACTTTACCTTTTTTAGGTATTTATTTTTGATTTAATAAGTGTGGTTTTTTGTAGTAATGACGCACCCTGTGGCATGTTTTTAGGTACGTATGTGTTTTTTAAATTGCAATGATTTTGAAAGACAAAACTGACCAATAAAATTTTTTAGCAACGTGATCATTTTTCATTATTCATTATTCAAAATTGCAAAGTATAAATAGGCAAAGTATGTTGTAACATTAGGGTTTCTTAATGAGGGAATTATGGCAGGGACTGATCAGTTACTTAGTCGCACTATGGCGGGACTTGTTGCCGTTATTATTGGTTTTTCAAGTTCAATAGCATTGATTTACCAAGTGGTGATTACTTTAGGTGGCACACCTGAATTAGTGGCAAGCTGGATATTAATGCTGGGCTTGGTAATGGGCAGTACCTCTATTGTGTTGTCGTTTTATTATAAAGTGCCTATTTTAATTGCATGGTCTACCACTGGAGCTGCATTACTAATTTCAAGCGCGCAAGGCTATAGCTTACCTGAAGCGATAGGTGCATTTATGCTCTCAGCCTTATTGGTGCTGGTGTCGGGAATAACGGGGTGGTTTGAAAAAATCATGAACCGCATTCCCAGTGAACTGGCTTGTGCCATGTTAGCGGGGGTATTAGTCACATTTGGCATTGATGTGTTTAACTTTATGAACGATATGCCATTAGTTATTGGTTTAATGGTGGTGGTGTACTTTATTGGTAAGCGCTTTTTTGCCCGTTTTGCGATGCTAAGTGTGTTGCTAGCGGGTATATTTTTAGCGTGGTATATGGGCAATATCGATACCAGTACCGTGCATTGGCAAGCCAGTAGTTTTACTTATATTGCGCCAAGCTTTAGTTTGCAGGCATTTGTAAGTATAAGTATTCCTTTATATATAGTAACTATGACCTCACAAAACTTACCCGGTTTCGCTATTTTGAAAGCACATAATTATAAGGCGCCTATATCATCGTCATTAACTGTGACCGGGTTAATAAATTGTGTGACGGCTCCCTTTGGTACCTATTCTATTAATCTAGCAGCCATAACAGCGGCTATTTGTATGAGCGAAGAGGCCGATAAAGACCCTGATAAGCGTTATTGGGCAAGTATTGCTGGTGGCGTGTTTTATATAGTTATGGCGTTATGTGCGGCTATGTTAGTGGCAATTGTGGCAAGCCTGCCACAGGCCTTAGTATTGGCGCTGGCGGGTATTGCTTTGTTTGGCACTATTGCCAATAGTTTGCAGCAGTCTTTGCATAGTGCTGAATATACTGAAGCAGCCATTATTACTTTTTTAGTCACGGCCTCAGATTTAACTTTATGGTCGGTGGGCTCTGCTTGTTGGGGAATAATTGCCGGAGCAATCACATTAATAGTGACACGTAAGCGCTAAGCGAAGCTTTGAGTTATAAGTTGTCAGCTATCAGAAAGTGATACAAGAGAAAGCGCGAGATATACTCGCGCCTACAAGCTTTCACCGCACTTGGCTAATCTCCAGTTGAATGCTGAGAGCTAAAACCTAACCGCTGCTCTCTTTTTATAGCATTGGCTTTAACACATCAAACATAGCGTCGATGTGATCGTCACGATCATTTAGGGCTGCAATGTATCGGTATTTTTCGCCGCCAGCTTCTTCAAAAATTTCGCGGTTTTCACCTTCTAATTCTTCAAGTGTTTCAAGGCAGTCGGCGCTAAATGCAGGGCTGATAATTGCGATATCTTTAATTCCTTCGCTAGGTAAGCTCTCAAGAGTTGCATCTGTGTATGGTTTTAACCATTCAGCTTTACCAAAGCGACTTTGAAAAGTAGTGATCACTTTATCTTTGTCTAGCCCTAGTTTTTCAACCACTAAACGCGTGGTTTGTTGGCATAGGCAGTGATATGGGTCGCCATTATCTAAAAACTGTTTAGGCATACCGTGGTATGAAAACACCATTTTTTGTGGCATTCCGTGTTTTTCTAAATCTTCGCTAATGCTGTTAGCGAGTGATTCTAGGTAGGTTGGGTTTTTGTGATACCCATTTACAAAGTGCAGCTCTGGCACCCAGCGCCATTTTTTTAATACATTGGCAACCGCATCAAATGTGGAGCCTGTGGTTGGGCTTGAATACTGCGGGTAAAGCGGCAGCACAATAATACGGGTTAAACCTTTGTCTCTAAGCTCTTCAAGGCCCGCTTCGATTGATGGATTACCATAGCGCATCGCCATAACCACTTCGGTGTTGGTATAGCCATGGTGTTTTAATAAGGCATTTAATTTAAGGCTTTGCTGGCGTGTAATGTGAGTAAGCGGCGAGCCATTTTCGGTCCATATACTTTTATATAATTTAGCTGAGCGTTTTGGGCGAATACGCAAAATGATGCCGTGAAGAATGATCATCCACACTATACGTGGTATTTCTACAATACGCGGATCTGACAAAAACTCACGTAAGTAAACACGTAACGCGCTTGCTGTGGGGGCATCGGGGCTACCTAAGTTGGTTAATAAAATACCTGTTTTTTGGTTAAAACGCCCGTCGTGGGGATTATCGGTAACGGCAGAAAATCGCGACACTGTGTGCTCCTTCAAGCAATATATTTGAAAGTAACTATTATGGCTTAGTATAACGAATAAAAGAGCATTTTAGATCAATCATTTAGCCGTTTTAACCATAATTCTAAACGGAGTCGGCTTTTTGGCTTCGAGTTGCTGTAGTTTCACAATCGATTTTGAATTGAAAACGTGCCCTTTAGGTAAAAGCATAATACCTGTATGGCTGTGCAGTGAGTTTGCCAGTGTCATACTCTCTTCAAGTTCTTGAGCGCAAATTACTTTAATCGAGCCAATAGAAGTGTCTGAGGCCATAAGCTGTACATGACTTGCCTCAAGCGATTTTACTATTTTTGGATGATATAAGCTGCCACTACCAAGCTTAATATTATTAAGTGCCACCTCATGACGCATTTTTGTAGTTAATAATGGATCGCTTTGCTCATAATGCTCCCAGTAATCGCGAGCAACGCTGAGCACCATAGCCCCAATGGGAATATCGTTTTTAGCAAGCCCTTTGGGTATTCCTTGGCCGTTGTAGCGTTCGAATTGATGATAAATTGCATCAGAAACATCGCTTAAATGCGTTGCAGGCATGAGCATTAATTGTGAAATACTCGGGTGGGTGTAAAACGTTTTGCGCTGTACTTCATTGAGTTCGTTAATAGGTTTGTTGTAAAGCTCAGGGTCCATCGCAAGTAAACCAATTTGAGCTAAATACCCTGCAATAGGCGCAAGCGTGATACTTCTTTGCGATACATTAAGGTAACGCGCTATTTGCGTGCATGTGCCGGCAATGTTCTCGGCTCTTTTACCATCGAGATACGGATTTGCATTAATAAAATTATAAAGTAGTTCAACAGTAGATTGATGCTCTCGTTTTTCACTTTCATTAGCGACTTCAAGTTTTTTCAGCACGCTTCCAATTTGTTTTGTTCGCTTGTCGACGAGTTGTTCTAAATTAGTATTAAGTTCTTTTAGCTGTTGATTTTGTTGATTTACTTGAAGTTGTAAAATTTCATTTTGTTTTTTTAGTCTAAACTTTTCTACACCCGATTGGATAACGCTAATTAAGTGATCATTTTGCCAAGGTTTTTGCACATAGGCATGAATGCCTCCTTCGTTAACCGCACTTATTGTTGACTCTAGATCGGAAAAACCAGTTAATAAAATCCGCTGGCTATCGGGAGCGATTTTTCTCGCTTTAGCTAAAAACTCCGCCCCACTCATATGTGGCATACGCATATCACTAATAACGACGTCAAATTCCTTTGCATGCATTTTTTCAAGTGCATCTTGGCCACTGGTTGAAACACTCACATCAAATTTATATTGGCGTAATAAACGAACTAAAGATTTAAGCACATTGGCTTCATCATCTAAGCATAAAATACTCGGTGGTTGTTGATTTAATTGCTCTAATGGGTCAATGTCCGTCATTTTTTTACCAATAAGAAAGTGTATTAAATGGCTAAAGTTAGTCTAAGTTTTGCTTGTAAACAACTGATTTATTTAAGCCGTATCAAGATACTGTACTTTAGCAATACGTAAATCACAGCGGATAGGATTAAATACCATAGCGCAGTACCTTGGTTTGCAAATATTTTAACTATATTACCCTTAAAGTTAACGATGATTATTACAGCTTACTTACACAAAATCAGTGCTGTAAATAGAGCTTATTCAATCGGTTTGTTAGCATTTAAAATAGTGAGTACATCGTCAGTTAGTTTGGGTTTTTTAGGTAAGGTAATATAAAAAACAGTACCTTGGTTTAACTGGCTTTCAACTCGAATTTGACCACTATGCTGCTCTATAATTGCTTTGCTTATAGCCAGCCCTAACCCTGTGCCTTGGCCTATTGGTTTTGTAGTATAGAAAGGGTCAAAAATTTTATTTAATTTGTCCTCATCAATTCCACTGCCATTATCGGCAATAGTTATATAGGCATTTTTTTTATCGGCTTTAGTGGTGATACTGATGACACCGACCTTGTCGCAAATGGCTTGAGCGGCGTTAAAAAATAAATTTAAAAATACCTGAGAGAGCTGGGTTGAACGCCCTGTGATGATAACGGGTTCTGTGTTGTAGTTTTTTTCAACGTTGGCGTTATATTTAATTTCGTTCCAGGCAACACGTAATGTGTTATCAATGAGCTCGGTTATATCAATATCGCCAATTTGGGTTTGATCCGGATGAGCAAATTGCCTTAACCCTTGAACAATCTCTTTAACTCGATCAGCCCCTTCAGTCATTTCAGCAATGATATCGCTTGAGTCTGTTTGTAATTCATCAAATTGGTAATGCTGTAGCGTATCTACTAATGTTTGCTGCGTTATGGCTTTTTCTGCTTTGAGTGTGTTAATTAAATGACTAAATTGCTCAAGGTTGTAAGCCAAATTTTGGATATTACTGACAATGTAGCTTAAAGGGTTATTTATTTCGTGTGCAACGCCTGCCGCCATTTGCCCTAACGAAGCCATTTTTTCAGAGTTGATTAGCACTTGTTCAATGTTGCTTTGTTTTTCCTCCATTTCTTTTTGTTTCACAAGTAAGTTTCGTTTTTCAAATTGTGAAATCGTATTCCCTGCAAAACTGACAAAGCGTTGCATTAAAGTAATATCGTGCTGATTAAACGCGCCAATTGTTTCAGAAAAAATATAGAGCTGGTAGCTCTCTGTGCTGGTACTTACTGGAGTGGTGAGCATTGCATGCTGCGAATTCCAAAAAGGATCGGTTACTTGCCAATTAGGAAGTTGGTGTAAGTTAAATACATTTTTAATGTTTCTATTCGGTTTATCGAGAACTGTAAGCTGGGTAATTATTGCATCGCTATGAGGGTGCGATGCTGTAACTAATGTAGATAATTCATCACTGGGATTTATTTTAATTAAAATAGCCGCAGAAAAAGAGATCGCTTGTTGCAAAATATTAAAAAACTCAGTGAGTAAGGTTTCTGTGCTGTCGTTTTTTAAGATTGCATCTAGGCCGTCTAAAATCAGGCTGTTAAAGGCACGGTTTTCTTCAAGTGCTAAATTATGAACCTGTAATAAATGCAGTTTTTCTAATAGTATTTCGTTGGTAGTCATACAGAATCACCAAATATTTCGCATGAGATCATTAAGTTACCGTGCTTACTAGTTGAGTCGCTAAATGTGCCAAGTTCTCCAAAGGTAAAGCCCATAATAAACGGTGTGTTGGGTAATTGTGCTGCAATAGAGTGTTTTACTTCTTGCATTGTACTTTGAATAGATAACATGCAGCCGCCACAAAAAATAATAATAGCGCCCTTTATATTTTTTATTGCATGTAAGTCTGCCAGTTTGGTCAGTGAAGAAACGACCATATCGCCTCGTTTTATTAATTGTTCAGGGCTTCCCGAAGCAAGATAAACAGTATCGCCAACGCTTAAATTTGAAAATAATTCTAGCGTGCCATTTTCAGCTACCGCTGGGTGGCTTAGCAGCAGCCTAGGAATATCATCATCAGAGGAAAGGGCTCTTGCCAGTGGGGTCATTGTTGATTGGGCAAGTATATTTCCCGCTTTTAACTGTTCAAACCCTATGTTTTTTCGCCACAGATTATAAACATCAAAGGCGGGCTGGTTATTGATAGTATTTAATATGCGACCATCAACGTTTGTAACTGTACCCAGCTGGTCGGTTTTATCATAGCCTGAACTATAAAAGCCGAATGTTTCTACCGAGGGGTATAACACTGCAATAATAAAGCCTTGTTGGTATACATTTTTAGTATCGCTAAAGCACCACTTTGCTGAAATGTCGTTGTCGGCACAACTTCCTCCAAAAACAGGTATACGCTGCCCGATAGCATCTTGAATTCCTTGTAATACCAACTCCTCATTACCTGGAACTTGAAAACACCAGACCATTTTTGGGGCGAGTCCAGTTTGGCCTGCATTAGCAATGGCTTCGAGTACGGTTTGAGCAGCATTTTCTCTTAGATTATCGGTTGCATTACAACTTGCAACACCATAATGACCATTTGAGTCTTTAATCGAGAATAAACTAATGCTGTGCTCATTTAATGAGAGGGTTTGCTCGGTTGATGAACCAAGGCATGATGAGATAAATAAACCGTTTTGAGTGTTTTCTATCAAGCTTGGCTGGTTGTTGCAAAGGTGCTTAATGGTATCTGTTGTTGCAAACCCAAGCAGCAAATCAGGGCTGTTGTTCGTAAACTGATTTACAGGTTGGATAAATTGATCTATATCGCTGCCGTGAGTGTGAAAAGTATCAATGGCGAACATAGATGCCCCTTGGTGATAACGATAGCCACAATTGTGGGTGTTTTTAACTATTAATAATAGCTTAGGATTTATTCTAGACTATTCTTGAATAGGGTGTGTTATTGAATTAGCTGCTAATAAATGTCATCTATGTCTCAAGTGTCTCATTTGTCGCCTTGTTATTAAATTTATGTTAATGTAAATTTAAAATCAAGTTGAATTTTATTAGCATGCTAAAAACATTAAAGCCAAGTGAGATTGCTCGTTACTGCGATGTTCACCAACGAACGGTAAGCCGTTGGATTAACGCGGGAGATTTAAAAGGGCATAAGCTGACTGGTCGAGGCAATTATAGAGTGCAGGTAATTGACTTTATTGATTTTTTAGTCAGACATAAAATGCCAGTTCCACAAAGTTTGTCGCACAAGCCACAGGTCTTAATTATTGACGATGAGGCTAATGTTCGTTCTGCAATTAGGCGTGTTTTAAAACGAAGCGGTTTTGATGTAGTAGAAGCCGCAGGCGGGTTTGAGGCTGGTACGTTAATGCACCAGAGAAAACCAGAGCTGATAACTGTTGATTTATCTATGCCGGGACTAAGCGGCATTGAGGTCATTCGTTTTATCCGCTCTTGCGAAGAGTTTAAAGATATTAAGGTGTTAGTGATTTCAGGGATGCCTGAAACTCAACTAATCGATGCAGTTAATGCCGGTGCTGATGGGTATATTTGTAAGCCATTTAGTAACGATACATTGATAGACAGTGTAAATATTTTATTTGGTAAAAATAGAACTCTTCTTGGGGTGTAAATAGTGGCTTTGCGAATTTTATTAGTAGACGATGAACTCAATGTATTGAAGTCTTTAAAACGAGTACTTGTTCGTTCTGGTTATGATGTAATAACAGCATCCACTGGTTTTGAGGCGCTTGAAATATTAGCGGCTAATCAAGTTGAGATAATCATTACTGACTTTAGAATGCCAGAAATGAACGGTGCTGATTTATTGCGGCAGGTTAAAAGTCGCTGGCCCGATTGCGTAAACTTAGTGCTAAGTGGATATGCTGATTTTAAGTCTGTGGTTGAGTTATTGAATCAGGGATTGGTATTTCGTTTTTTAGAAAAACCATGGGTCGATAGTGAACTACTTGAAAACATTAGCGAGGCGCAAGTAAAATATGAACAGCGCCGAGCTAAAAGAGTAAGAGATCAGTTATTAATGGGCAGCATGTCTGGCCTAATAGAAATAGACAATAACGGCATTATTAATCGTTTTAACGCGCCTGCCGCTGAAATCATTCCTGATATTCATTTATACGAAAACAAACACCTCGCCCATTTAGATACAGCTCAAAATAAAGCGGTAAGCCAGTCTTTTATTGACAAGCAAAGCAGTACACTTTTTATTAACTATGCACGCGCCTCTGATCTAGCGAAAAGCGAAGAAATTATGATAGAGCGTTGTTTAAATGATGATTCTTTCCAACTTTTGAAGCTATCAATTAACTCAAACAGCTTGAGTAGTATTTTTCAACTTACCAGAACACAGTCGGTAGTAACCAATGAGTCTGACTTTTATCATCATTTAACGCTGTGTGAAGCGAACAAAGAATGTTATGCCTTGGTTTATATAGGTATCTCGCAGTTTCAATTAATTAATGATTTGCTAGGGGGCGAAGATGGCAGCCACCTTATAAAATTGGTTTTGGAGGTGCTAAAAGGCGTATCAGAAAAAGCGGTCAAAGTTCTTCATAAGAGCGCCGATAGGTTTGTATTATTTGTTCCTGAAATTAAATCTGATAGTGAAATTTTAACCGTTTTAAATAAGGCGATGAATGATCTGAAAAAAGCACTTCCTAGTAAATATATCGATGCCCATGTGCAGCTTTATGGTGTGTATGGTTTGTTTCCTGAGGATAGTTTAGAGGGAAAAGAGCTCGTTAATCAAATGCAGTTGACGATGAATTACCAAGTAGGTGAGCAGCAGCGTATTTGTTCTCGCTTTGACCCTCAGCTGGTCGCAGATTATAAAAAGAACTTTGATTTAAGCCGTTTATTATTAACAGCGGTAAATAAAGATGAGCTTTCATTACGCTTTCAACCAAAGGTTGATACTAAAACAGGCCAAATATATATTGCTGAGGTGTTAATTCGCTGGTATGAGCCGAGTAAACATGGCTGGGTAGCGCCAGCTCATTTTATCCCGATTGCTGAATGCGATGGTCAAATTATCTCAATAGGGCGCTGGGTTATTTCTCAAAGCTGTAAAACACTAAAATACTGGGCAGACAACAAAACAGGGGTGGGTGTATTAGCAATTAACTTGTCTGCTAGGCAATTAAAAGATGATCCGGATTGGATTGACTACATGCTCGAGTGTTTAAGCAGCAATAGTTTAGAGCCGTCACAGTTAGTTTTTGAGTTAACAGAAACTTATCTAATCGAAGATTTTACTACCTGCGAACAGCAATTAATAAGGCTAAGATCGTTGGGGTTTAAGCTATTAATTGATGACTTTGGTGTAGGTTACTCATCACTTGGCTATCTTTCTAAGCTCCCTGTAGATGGCGTTAAACTAGATAGAACCCTTATTACTGATATTGAATCGTCTTTAGCGATGCAAAGTATGATTCGTAATATTACGCGTATGTCGCATGATCTAAATTTAAAAGTTGTTGCTGAGGGGGTAGAAACAGCCTATCAATGTGAATTAATTAAAAAGTTAGGGTGTGACTACATACAAGGCTATTACTACAGTGAGCCTTTAGAGCAGGATGATTTTTGTAATTATTTAAACCATTTTAATTCTCAAGGTGCGCAATGAGTTCGATTACGGTCGTCATACTAGACGATGATGCTTTTTTATTAAAAGTATTACAAAGGACTATTCATCGAGCCTATCCAGAGGTTGATATAATGACAACCTCTGATATTGATGAATTTTGGCAGCTGCTAAACACTAAGCAAGACTTAGATTTAGTATTAAGTGATTATTTAATGCCGCAAATGAATGGATTGGATGTTTTAGAGCAATGCTCTTCACAAAACCCCTACCCAGTCAGAGCATTACTTACTGGTGATATGACATTGAGCACCATGATGCGACAACCTAATGTTGTGCATGCTTACCTTGCTAAGCCGTTTAATGAAGCAGATATAACCGCGCTTTTTGACAATGTAGCAGCGTTAAAGTCGTTACCTTTTGCTTTTAATGTGCGCAGGCAGTTAGGGGCAATGATCAGCTTCCCTGTTTACCCTCTTATTTTAAAAGAACTCAGAGACTTAGTACAAAGCGATGAATTTGATTTACATGATATTAGCCATGTTGTCTCTCAAGAGCCAATAATAACCGCTAAATTGTTGCAACTTGCAAACTCTGCTTATCTTGGCTTTATAAGGCCAACATCGTCAATAGATGAGGCTGTGTCGAGGCTCGGAACCACTATATTAATGGCTATCACCACTTCTTTATTGGTTGCCAAAAATTTTGAATCGTCTATTCCTGTTGATGTGCATGAAAAGCAATTAAATATAGCGGCGAATTACGCTAGTTGTGTTAAGCGTTTTGCAAAGCAAGCAGGTTTTAACTTACATGATCAAGAACTATTATTTTCAGTGGCGTTATTGAGTTTTGTTGGCAAAATTATTTTACTGTCTCAAGGCGAAAGTGAACCGCCAGATGAACATGCGCAAACCATCAACAATGGATACGTGAGTGCCAATTTTATTTCGGCCTACGTTTTAAAGTTATGGGGATACGACACGAAAATATGTAACTTACTGATGAGTTGCCATGATTTAGCTGGTACTGATGATAATGAGTTAACTCTGTTTAATCATATGTTGTATATTGTTTGGCAAATTATTTTTGATGAACAAACTCCCATGCAATTACGTGCATACTGTGACTCAAAAGGCGTAGACCCATTACTTTGCCATGTTATTAGTGAATTTGATTGGCAGAGTTATACCTCTTAAATAGACTCTGTATAAAATAACATTTAAAAACGGGCAGTATTACAAAACCACCTATTTATAATTTCCTCTGAGTTCCTCTTCTTCTCTTTATTATCTACTTTAGTCTAATAAAAACCGCATAAAAGATCATTATAAGTACGTTTTATCACCAGCTTGGTTTAAAAAACGTACAACCACGTTGTTTTTAGTTCTTATAAATATAACTTTATATTTAACATTGTATTAACCTTCGGTGGTATGATATTAAATTGCTGCTTTGATTGTATTTTGAGCTCTTAAAGGTGTTATTTTCCTGTTTTTAAAGTTATTTGCATTTTTATGCTAATTTTATCAAGTTTTTGTTTCTTTTTGTTTATGTATGTTGCTAGGATGTTGGCAAGGGGATACATGAATATACCCCACACACATTATAAGAATACACAAAACAGGGTCATCATTATGTCAACATATCGTTTAAACACCTTGGCTGTAGCGGTTGCTTTTGCCTTCAGTGCGCCAAGTATGGTTAATGCACAAGAAGCGTCAGCTAAAGCTGAAAAAAATATCGAACAAATATCTGTTTTAGGATCGCGAGTTTCAAACCGAACTGCCACTGAGTCGTCATCACCTATTGATTTAATTGACGCAGATGATTTAAACAAAGGCGGCTTTACCGAGCTTGGGCAGAGCTTACAGGCAACGGCGCCGTCATTTAACTTCTCACGAACACAGGTTTCTGATGGTTCTGATTTATTTCGCCCTGCTACATTACGCGGCTTACAACCAGACCAAACGCTGGTTTTAGTCAACGGTAAACGCCGTCATAATCAATCTATTTTTGGTTTAACAAGTACTGTGGGCGGCGGCTCTGCGGGTACTGACATGAATGCGATCCCGCTTATTGCTTTAAAAGGGGTTGAGGTGTTGCGTGATGGTGCGGCGGCGCAGTATGGCTCAGATGCAATTGCAGGGGTTATCAACTTATCACTTAATAACTCAACAGATTTAACCACCGGGTACGTACAATATGGCGAAACGGCAGAAGGAGATGGAGAAACAATTTCAGCCGGTTTAAACCGTGGCTTTGAATTAGGTAATGAAGGCGGTTTTATAAATTTATCGCTTGAGTATCGAGATGCAGATAAAACTAACCGCGCAGAGCGAGATACGGGTGGGTCACTTAATGTTGCACCAGGTACTTTATCTGACGAAGTTCGTTGGGGACAAGGTAATGCAGAGAGTGAATTTACTTCGGTATTTTACAATATGGCGTTGCCAATGGGTGAGGGGGAGCTTTACTCATTTGGTGGTTACTCTGAGCGCACGGCACTAGGCAACGGCTTTTACCGTAATTTTAATGAAGCGTCTAAAAACGTAACGCAAGTATACAGCGACGGCTTTTTACCGCAAATCGACAATGAAGCACAAGATATTTCGGTAGCTGTTGGTTTTAAAGGTGAAATTAACCCTGATTGGACCTACGATGTTTCTGCTGTTTACGGTGAAAACCAATACGATTTTACCTCACGAAATACTTTAAATGCGTCATACGCGGCGGAGTATTTATTTAATAATCCGGGTGCAAGCGATGCCGATATAGCCGCGAATGCTGGCCCAACAGAGGGTTATTCGGGTGGATTTAGATTTGATCAAACAACGTTTAATGCAGATATAAACGGAATTATTGATATTGGTCGCAGTGAGCCTGTTTATGTTTCAATTGGCGCTGAATACCGTAAAGAAAACTATGAAATTGTACCAGGTGAGGTGGCATCATACGCATGTGGAGCAGCCAACACGGATACCTCATATCCATCGGTGAACGATCCGAGTCAATTTGCACAATGTGGCTTTCAAGCTTATAACGGCCTTCGTCCTGAAGCTTCAAACAAAAGCGATCGTGATAGTTACGCAGTATATGTAGATGCAGAAACCATGTTAAGCGATGCATGGAATGTGAGCGGTGCCCTTCGCTATGAAGATTTTTCGAATGCGGGTGACGACATCATAGGTAAAGTAGCAACACGTTATGAATTTAATGATGACTTTGCAGTACGTGGTGCCTTATCAACGGGCTTTAGAGCGCCATCATTACAGCAAAGTGGTTACACTGCGTTTACCACTAACTTAGGGTCTGACGGCACGTTAAGTCAGTCGTTTACTGCGACAACGGGCTCTGCATTTCCTGCTGCTTTAGGCGTTGATACATTAAAGCTTGAAACATCAACTAACTACAGTGCCGGTTTTGTTTACGATGTGACCAGTGATTTATCGTTAACGGTGGATTTTTACCGTGTAGAAATTGAAGACCGTATTACATTAGGCAGCTTGTTATCGGCTGATGATGTGGCGTTTAGTCCTGAGGCGGTTGCTGCTCTGCAAGCAACGGGTGCAGAGCAAGCGAATTACTTTTCAAACTCAGTGAATTCAACCACTCAAGGTGTGGACATTATTGCGTCATACCGCACTGATTTATATGACGGTAATTTTTCTGCTACGTTTGCGGGTAACTTAAACGAAACTAAAATTGATAGTGTGAATGCAGCACCTGGTATTCCAAAAAGTGTAGCACTTGATGACATTCAAAGTAGCTTTTTAACCGACGGACAACCGGGTGAACGTGCAACGCTTACCTTTGATTATGAGCGTGATGCCTACAGCGCAATGATCCGCTTTAATTACTTTGGCGAAACTGATGTGAAGTACTTTGGTAATGACCATATTGAGCTTGCAACAGATGGTTCGTTTAAAGCGACGAGTACCGTAGAGACTGCAGTACTCGTAGATTTAAACGTAAGCTATGAAATTAATGAGATGTTTTCGTTATCGGTTGGAGCAGACAACGTATTTGATGAAACACCGGATGAGCTAGGTGATGATGAAGTACTAAATGCTATCTCAAATGGGGCATTTAAATACCCGTTACGTGCAGTACCATACGGTTTTGATGGCCGTAGTTACTATGCAAAACTAAGCTTTAGTTTTTAATTTTAAACTAGGGTCTGTTGGCCTTTGCGGATTAAAATTTGTTCAAACTAGGGGCGGTTTAATCGCGGCGCGAGGTTTGTAACCTAGTGGGCTAAGTAAAAACCGAGCAACAAAGAGTAAATCGCCCCTAGGCAGAACCCTTCGGGCAGCGCCTGTTTGGCATTGATGCTGCGTTATCGCCTATTTATGGGGAATAACCACACTACATAGGCGCTGCCTTGCCTAAATACCAAACAGACTGCTGCAAATTTAACCTTGAAAGGTCAACAGACCCTAAATTAACCAGCAAAGGCGCCGTTTTAAACGGCGCTTTTTTATGCTTAAAAAATTGAAAAAGACATTAAAAATGGTTGCATGCTTGAAAATTAAGCATACAATCGCCATCAATATCAGTGTGGGATATGTATCCCTCTCATTTTACTAATAGGAAAAAACAAATGGCTAAAAAAGGCAACGCAAAAGCGGTTAATAAATCCGCAGTAGACACCGGTCGAGGAGTGATAAAGCACAACGCATTGGCGGCACTGGTAACCTCTAAAGTATTTAAACCGCAAGTGGTTAAAGCTAAAAAAGGTAAAGGTTCGTTTAAACGTAACAACAAACATGCAGGACAAGAGTCCTATTTAATCGCGGCTTAATTAGCACCGATCAAATAGGGCTTTTGACTTACCGAAATAAGGCTGACTTCGAGCTAAGAGCTTCGGGTTTCGAGTCACGAGCAGCGAACACAACCTAGCACCTTTAGCCTTCTCTTTCCGCGCAGCGTCTCATGATCTCTTTTTGAATTAATCACTTAAAACATGTTTGCACAAAGAGAAGTGAATGAGGAGTAAATGAGAAGGCAACGGGCCTCGAGTGACGAGTAGCGAGCTTGTGCAAACAGTCTAGCACCTAGTCATATCAGCCCTTAAATCTATTCTTTCAGCGCAGCGCCTCCCGCAGCTCGCCACCCGAAACCCGTATCCTCGTTATCCATGTATTATCGATTTAGAATTTGCTAAATAAGAAGCATGGTTTATCACTGTTTGCGAAGGGTTCTCACCAAATAATTGCGTGTAGTCTTTGGTAAATTGCCCTGCATGCCAAAACCCCCAATTGGCAGCAACCACAGAAATGGGTTTATCTTGCTTTGCTAATTTTAGCTCTCTTCTAACATTATTTAATCGGGTTAAACGTAAAAACCGCAGTGGGTTTATCCCTAAAATACTCTCAAAACTATATTGTAAGGTACGCCTGCTCACAAAGGTGAGTTCGCATAATTGAGTAATTGTTACCGTGTTTTGTGGATGCGCTTTTATATAATCTTTTACTTTATCAACAACCGCTTTGCGGTGTTTATAACTGGGAGCGATGCGTTGACATGGGATCTGTTCGTTTAGTAAATGTAATGCCAGCATATTAAGCATGTCTTGCTGTAAATCGGCATTTAGGCCAAAAGCGTTGTTGCTAACCATACTGTTTATTATACCCCGGGCACTTTTTAGCATGGCGTTGCATGTTGTCAGTCGCTCAGTACCTGAAGACGTTATATTTTTTAAGTGCATCCCTTGTATCTGAGCCATATGCTCTAACGATTGCGTGTCTATTACTAAACCATAAATATTAAACTGCTCAGGTGTAATAAGCTCAAAGTTACTCTCACTAGTGCGACACATAAATTGATTACTTGCCACATTTAAGCCATTAATTTTGCTCTGCTGCGACTGCTTTGGGATCCCAAGCCAAATAGATCGTGGCGCTATTGCGCATTGTTGGTGAAGAGCACGCTCTGTGTATTCTTCAAATGCATGAATATTAGAATAATCCACGCTTTCTATACACCCAAAAAATCGCCCATCACTGAGCTGATCATATTTTTGCTGCCACTGCGTTAGATTATGCGCCTGCTCATCTATATCTTGGGTATGCACCATGCTCTTTTGTGGTGCGCTAGCTAAATCTTGCTGCGTCATAATGGCGTTACTCTTTGCTTTTTTATTTTTATTAAGATTAAGTTACCACCTGTAACTATAGTTAACTATATGAAATAAAGCTAAAAATGATGATTTGCCAAAATTCGATAGTGTCTTGGTATGAATTAAGCTCTCTTGAAACTAAACAAAATTGATTTATAGCTTATAGGTCAGCAAAACCTGTACCAAGGTTTGAACTAGTTGTTATGTGGAGTAGATCATGGGGCAAAGGTACCGATATACACTGGGCACGCAGGTGTATAATTTTAAAAATTTGGCGCAAGTAATGGCAAAAGCCACTCCTCATCGCTCAGGTGACAGGTTAGCGGGTGTTATTGCACAATCAGCGCAAGAGCGAGCGGTTGCCCAAATGACCTTAGCGGATATTCCGTTGAAGGCATTTTTAAATGAGGCACTGATTGCTTATGAAGACGATGAAATAACTCGCTTAATTATGGACGATCACGATGCTAGTGCATTTATGGCGATTGCTCATTTAACCGTGGGAGATTTTCGTAATTGGTTGTTAAGTGACTTTGCAACTCCCTCGGTACTTGCAAGTGTAAGACAGGGGATCACTCCGGAAATGGCTGCGGCTGTTAGCAAAATAATGCGTAATCAGGATCTTATCCTTATTGCTAAAAAATGCCATGTAACCAGTGCATTTAGAAACACCATTGGTTTACCTGGGCATTTATCCACGCGTTTACAACCTAATCACCCAACAGATGATATTAACGGCATTGCTGCCTGTATTTTAGATGGGTTGCTGTACGGTAATGGTGATGCGGTGATAGGTATAAACCCCGCAACCGACAACGTGGCGCAGGCTATTAAATTGATGATATTGATGGATGAGGTGATTCAAAAATATGAAATTCCTACCCAAAGCTGTGTGCTTACCCATGTCACTAATACGATTGAATGCATAGAAGCGGGGGCGCCAGTTGATTTAGTGTTTCAGTCTATTGGTGGAACAGAAGCCACCAATTCGAGTTTTGGTTTTAGTTTAAATACTTTAGCTGAGGCACAAGATGCCGCGCTGAGTTTAAAGCGTGGCACGGTAGGCAATAATGTGATGTATTTCGAAACAGGGCAAGGCAGCTCGCTTTCGGCTAATGCTCATCACGGGCTAGATCAGCAAACCTGCGAAACTCGCGCGTATGCCGTTGCACGAAAATTTAATCCACTATTAGTTAATACGGTGGTGGGATTTATAGGCCCGGAGTATTTATTTGATGGCAAAGAAATTACCCGCGCGGGGCTTGAGGATCATTTTTGTGCCAAATTACTGGGTATTCCGATGGGATGTGACGTGTGTTACACCAATCATGCCGAGGCTGACCAAAATGATATGGATAATTTACTTACGCTGCTTGGTGTTGCTGGGTGCTCGTTTGTGATGGGGATTCCGGGCTCCGATGACATTATGCTCAATTACCAAACTACCTCATTTCATGATGCGTTATACGTGCGCCGAGTTCTAGGCTCTCGTCCCGCGCCAGAATTTGAAAAGTGGCTTACTAACATGAACATTATGAAAAACAGTAGCGATGTTACTTTATCGCACAGTCTTCCCGCTGCATTTGCTAAGCCGTTAGATGCACTGGCGGGAGGCCGTTCATGACTGCAGATTTTAAATCAAATGACCTTGCTAATACTGATCATAAAAATAATGGCAATGTGGTACACAACCCATGGCGTGACTTACGCCAGTTTACTGATGCTCGCATAGGACTTGGTCGAGCGGGTATTAGTTTACCAACCTCTGAAATGCTGGCGTTTCAACTGTCGCATGCGCAAGCGCGCGATGCAGTCAATTTTCCACTTGATATCAATGAAATGAAAGCAAAGTTAGCGACTGTTAATGCAGCTAATGCGCGTGTATTGCATTTACATAGCCAAGCGGTTGATAGAGTTACTTATTTACAACGACCAGATTTGGGTCGAAAGCTAAATGAGAATAGTCGTCAATTATTACTTGATTTTGTTGCTGAGCAACAGCAAAGCACCCAAGAAAAATACGACTTAGCCATTGTAGTCGCTGATGGTTTGTCATCGTTGGCGGTTCAAAAAAATGCAGCTCCTTTTATAGCTGAATTACTTTCACAGTTGAGCGTTAATAAGCCACTTACTCTTGCTCCAATCACCTTAGTTGAACAAGGGCGAGTAGCCATTGGTGATGATATTGGTGAGTTATTGAATGCCCAAATTGTGATGGTGCTCATTGGTGAACGTCCTGGGCTTAGCTCACCAGATAGCTTGGGACTTTATTTAACCTGGGAGCCTAAAACAGGGCTTAACGATTCGCTGCGTAATTGTATATCTAATATTCGTCCTGCTGGTTTGCCCTATATCGATGCGGCAAGACGGGCAGCCTATTTATTAAATGAAGCTAAAACATTAAAACTAACAGGAGTGAACTTAAAAGATCGGACACAGGATGATGTGATTGAGCATCAACAATCGAGCCGTCATTTTTTAAATGCGGAATAGCGGTAACTAAAAATAAAAAATCGATAAAGAGGATGTTATGTCTACTAATAATTCAGAATACTTAGCAAAAAGGCAGCTCAAAGGTGGCACTGCAGGTTGGCTATTGCTGGCAGGGTTAGGGGTATCGTATGTTATTTCAGGTGACTTTGCTGGGTGGAACTTTGGTATTGCAGAAGCTGGCTGGGGCGGCTTCGCGATAGCGGCAGTGTTAATGGCGATTATGTATTTAACTTTGGTGTTATCGCTGGCTGAAATGTCGGCTGCTATTCCTGCTGCTGGAGGGGGTTATAGTTTTGCTCGTCAAGCAATGGGGCCAACGGGTGGTTATTTAACCGGTCTTGCGGTATTAATTGAATATGCGTTAGCACCGGCCGCCATTGTGATATTTATTGGCTCTGCAGTGGAGGCGTTAACGGGGTTCAATGGCCCATGGGTTTATGCACTATTTTATTTGGTGTTTGTAGGTATTCATTTAGCTGGAGTAGGTGAAGCGCTAAAAGTAATGATGGTCATAAGCGGTTTAGCGGTACTGGCTATTGTTGCAACGGCAGTGGTTTTAATTACAAATTTTGATGCTACCAATTTATTTGATGTTGCAGTAACTGATGCCGCAGGTGCGAATGAATTTTTACCTTTGGGTTGGTATGGGGTATGGGCTGCATTACCTTTTGCTATGTGGTTGTTTTTAGCGGTTGAAGGCGTGCCATTGGCGGCTGAAGAAGCAAAAGATCCGGCTAAAGATGTACCTAAAGGTATTATTGGTGCCATGGTATTTTTATTGTTTACCGCATTATTAGTGGTTGTGTTAGTACCCGGCGCAGCAGGTGCAACAGCAATGGGCGCAAGTGCAGTTCCGTTGGTAGATGCGTTAAATGCAACAGGCAATAGCGATTTAGCAACCGTGGTTAATATACTGGGATTAGCAGGGCTAGTGGCTTCATTTTTCTCTATTATTTATGGCTATAGTCGGTTGGTGTTTGCGTTATCGCGTGCGGGATATTTACCGCGTTCGTTATCAATTACTACAGCGCGTAAAGTGCCAGCACGAGCGCTTATTGTACCTGCTGTATTTGGTTTTTTAGCTTCACTAAGTGGTGAGGGCGATTTAATGTTAGCTATGGCGGTGGTTGGTGCAACAGTATCGTATGCGTTAATGGCGTTCAGTCATATAATGTTGCGCTTAAAACAACCCGACTTACCTCGACCTTATAAAACGCCTGGCGGCATTGTCACTTCAAGCATAGCATTGTGTTTATCCTTGATTGCTCTGACCGGTGTGTACGCCTTTGACCCCCGTGCTTTTTTATACACTATGGTGCTATTTATAGTCGGTGCGGCGTATTACTTTGGCTTTAGCTCTAAACATTTAGTGGCCAAAAGTGCAGATGAGGAGTTTGCTATGCTCGCTGATGCTGAGGCCGGTTTAAATACAGCGATAAGTGAGGGGTAATTTTCATTTACCAAAATAACTCATGTGGCTTTAACCTTCGAAGAGTTTGTAATGGCGCGATAAGTTTTAACTTACCGCGCTTTTTATTGTAAATAAATTCAGTAATACAGAAGGTATATTCAAAAAGTAGGCCGTTTTTAATACAACATTGCGCTGAACGTTTGTTACAGCGCAGAAGTGAATTATATGGTTAACCTAAGCTAAAGAGGACGTGCGGTAGAGTCTCTAACGACGAGCTCAGGAGTGTATAGTTTTATAATATCGCGGTCATTGCCATTACGAATTTGTGCTATTAACAAGCTGGCCGCATCTTCGGCAATTTTATTATTAGGCTGATGAGCCGTGGTGAGTTTTGGCCATGTTTGACGAGAGAATGGGCTATCCTCAAACCCTGTTATAGAAAGTTCACTGGGTATATCAATGTTCATTAATCTGGCTGCAAATAACGCACCGGCGGCTATTTCATCATTACATGAGACAATAGCGGTTGGCCTATTTGTTTGGCTAATGAGTGTTTTAGCACCCTCAACCCCCGACTCAAATGAATATTCGCCATCAATAATTAAGCTTGGATCTATAGTAATGTCGTATTGGGTTAGCGCTGCTTTGTAACCTTCCAAGCGCTCTTTGGTCGAGTTATGCTCGCTGCCACCGGCTAAAAAGCCAATGCGCGTGTGGCCGTTATGAATTAGATGCTCAGTAATTGACTTTGAGGCGAGATTATCGTCAATCATAATACAGGGTGTTAATGAGTCAGGCGCGTCGTGCCCTGATAAAATACGCACAACTTTTAGGTCTAGTTGAGTTAGCTTTTCAACAAACTCAGGCATTTCAGAAAAGGGCGGGGTGAGTAAGATTCCCGCGATACGAGTGCGTTTAATCATATTAGTAATTTCATCAAAAATATGCGCTTCTTTGGCATCACATGGGTGAATAAGTAGTTCAAACCCCTGCTTTTTGCACGCATCTAAAATACCATTTTGCATGTCGATAATGTAGTACGCATTAGGATTGTCGTATATGTAAGCTATGCTGTAAGCTTTTGTTCCTGCAAGACTTCTTGCTGCTAAGTTTGGCTGGAAGTTCAACTTTTCGACTGATGCCATAACTCTTTCACGGGTGTTGTCACGGACCGAGGTTTCGTTATTTATTACTCTTGATACCGTTTTTATTGATACCCCGGCATCTTTTGCCACGTCGTTTATTGTTGTTCTCATAGGCTTAATAGACCTTTATATATCATTTTAGGTACTAATTTATCTTTATCGGCTAACGACTACAGCAAGAGTAGTTAACAGTACTCGGTTTTTATTATTTGACGACTAAATTATAAAGACATCATTGAATATTAACAGTTAATTTATACGCCTTTCTTGTGAGAATGGTAGATAAAGTTTTAGGTAATAATTTAGTAATATTTAAATTTAATTTAAATACAATGGGTTAAAAGAATATTAAGCTCACACTTGTAAATTTTTTGTATCTTTTTTGCCCTTCTGTGTAGCTATAAAAGAAAAAAAAGGATACATTAATAGCCCAATGACAGCGTTGTCATAAGTTAAAGCGCAATGTTAATTATTATTTAGAACCTACGTAGTGGATTGTTTGGCTAAGGTAGCAATTACTAGATATGAATAGTGATTAATTTAAAGCATAAAATATTTTTTAGCTGATGGTACATTATAAACTAACCGCACTAAGAATAAATGCATTCAAAAATCGATTTAATTTTTAGCATTTGAAAGAGATGCTTGAGTGACTAAGTTAATAATAAAGGGAGAGTAGCGAATGAAGATTAAATCATTACTGACAGCATGCTGCTTAGCACTAGGTTTAAGTGCATGTCAGGGCAATGTTGAAGGACAAAATACGGCATCGGTTCAGCTAAGCCCTGCAAACGATAGTGCGGTGGAGTTACTTGCTAAAACATTACAAATAAAATATCAGCAAGTTGATAACCGCCCATCAGCACAGTGCGATCCAGATATTGAAAACGGTCACTGTTTTAAAGCGAATTTACATTTAACTGCCAACTCGGCGATTAACGTTGACCAATGGAAAATTTACTTTAGTCAAATTACGCCAATACAAAAGTCGATTAGCGATGAATTTACTATTAAACACGTTAATGGTGATATTCATGTCATTGAGCTTAAAGATGGGTTTACTGGCTTTAAAGCCGGTGAGACTAAAGCGATTACTTTTTATGCGCATTTTTGGTCATTATCGCAAAGCGACGCTATTCCTAACTATATCGTGGTGAATAACAATGACACCGCTAAAGTGATTGAAAGTACAAAGCCTAAAATTGACCCAGAGACGGGCTTAGAGCTATTACCTCATGTAGAACCTTATACCGATTACACTCGTCAGTTTAAACGTACTGCGGGCGACAAAACACAGTGGCTTACTGCTGAGCGCTTGTTTGAGCGTAATGAAAAGTATGACTTTTCAGCTTATTTAACCTCGCAAAATCAAGTGAGTAATGTCATTGCTCAGCAAATTATACCCACCCCACGCGTTAGCGAGTTTAGTCAAACTCAAACGCTTGATATTAGCCTGGGGCTTAATATTAATTATGCAGAAGTTAATAAATCAAGTGTATTAGCTGCAATCGAGCGGCTGGAACTACTAGGTATTAATTTAAACGATGATGCAGCGGCAATTAAGGTCACACTTAATTCCAAGGTTAAAAAAGATCAGCTTAATGGTAGTTATAAATTAGCAATTAAAGCCGATGAGGTTGTAATCGATGCAGTTGACGAAACGGGTGTTTTTTATGCTCTGCAAAGTTTAGCGAGCTTATATCAGGTTAACAGTAATATATTACCTGTGGGAGAAGTTATTGATGCACCGCATTATCAGTTTAGAGGTGTGTTGGTCGATGTAGCGCGAAACTTTCGTGATAAAGGCTTCATTTTAAAGTTACTTGATCAGATGGCTGCTTATAAACTTAACAAGCTACATTTACACTTAGGTGATGATGAAGGCTGGCGTTTAGAAATTCCATCACTGCCTGAGCTTACAGATATAGGTGCAAAGCGTTGTTTTGATCAAAGCGAGCAGCAATGTTTAATGCCACAGCTAGGCGCAGGGCTTGATACTTCAAGTGCAGCAAACGGCTATTATTCGGTAGCTGATTACCAAGAAATACTTAAAGCGGCGAGTGCGCGTCACATTCAGGTGATCCCATCGCTTGATATGCCAGGACATTCTCGCGCTGCGATTAAATCTATGCAAGCGCGTTATAATAAATACATACAACAAGGCGATAAACAAAAAGCCGAACAGTTTTTACTTTATGACCCGCTTGATACAACGCTCTATTCGTCGGTACAGCACTACAACGACAATACCATTAATGTGTGTTTAGACTCATCCTATGCGTTTATCCGTGAAGTAATGGAACAAGTAAAAAGTATTCATAGTGAGGCACAGCACCCGCTAACTCGTTATCACATAGGTGCCGATGAAACCGCCGGAGCATGGGTCGATTCACCTGCTTGTGCTGATTTTATTAAACAAAATAAGTTAGAAATTACCGAAGCAGGTCAGCTGGGCAGTTATTTTATTGAACGTATCGCTAATATGTTGGCTGATATGAATATTGAAACCGCAGCATGGAGCGATGGCTTATCGCATACTAACCCAGAGAATATGCCAGAGGTTGTGCAAGGTAATATTTGGGATTTATTAATGTGGAATGGCCATCAGCGTGCACATGAATTTGCCAATAGAAATTGGCAAGCAGTGCTTTCGTCGCCAGATGTGCTGTATTTTGACTTTCCGTATGAGGCAGACCCACAAGAGCATGGTTATTACTGGGCTTCAAGGCACATAAATACTGAGAAAATATTTCAGTTTATGCCAGATAATTTGCCTATTCATGCTGAATTTTGGCTTGATAGAGAAGATAAGCCTTATGTAGCTGATGACACATTACAGCATGATGAGCAAGGCAAGGTCGTATCCGCGCCTTTAGCTAAAGATAAACGTTTTGTGGGTATTCAGGGTCAATTATGGAGCGAAAATACGCGTACCAATAATATGGCTGAATATAAGCTATTCCCACGATTATTATCGCTGGCACAGCGCGCTTGGCATAAAGCAGATTGGGCTGTACCGTATGATCACAATGGCTTTGTTTACAGCCAACAAACAAATCGCTTTAGCTCTGAATTAAAACAGCAGCGCGATCAGCAATGGCAAACTTTTGCTGCTACCATGGGGCTAAAAGAATTTGCCAAGTTAGAACGTGCTGATGTGCATTATCGTCTTGCAAATGCAGGTGCTAAAATTGAGAATAGCATGTTGTACGCCAATATTGCTTACCCTGGTTTAGTGATTGAATACAAACAAGGTGATGAGCAATGGCAAACCTACACACAACCTGTCAAAGTAACACAAGATGTATGGGTTCGATCTAAGACTCCATCAGCTAGTCGTGTAAGCAGAAAGCTTAAAGTAACGCACCGTTAAGGTGCGTTTTTCCGTTAAATTATTGACGATTGAAGAAGTTATTTATTTGTAAATAAAAATAATGACAACGCTGTCATTTGTGCTAGTATAAGATTCATACAGTATGACAGTCCGGCTTTATTTTAGTGTTTTGCAAAACGGTCGAACAACTTAAGAGGCAAAAATGATCACCAACAATATTAAAAACAATCAACTCTTTGTGGGGATCGATGGCGGCGGCACTAAATGTAAAGCAATTATCGTCAATAGCTGTAATAACATAGTCGGCACCGGTGTGGCAGGCCCAGGTAACCCGTTACATGGTTTTAATCAAGCAACTCATTCTATTGAGCAATCAGCGCGTTTAGCATTACAAGATGCAGGGCTTAAAGATACGCCTTTATCTGAGCTTATTGCAGGGGTTGGCCTAGCAGGGGTTAACTTACCAAGTTTGCATAATCAAATGACACAATGGCAACACCCATTTAAAGCCATGCACTTAACTACTGATTTACTTATTGCTTGTATGGGCGCTCATCAGGGCGAGGATGGCGCAGTGATGATTGCTGGCACTGGTTCGTGTGGATTTTCATACGTTAATGGCCAATCGTTTATGATTGGTGGTCATGGCTTTCCACATGGTGACAAAGGCAGTGGTGCATGGATTGGCTTTACTGCTTGTCAGTATGTGCTGCTTAGCCTAGATAAATTAATCCCAAGTGGTGCGCTTACTAACTTGTTAATGAAGTATTTAGAAGTCAGCGATGCAATGCAACTTGTTGAAGTGATTGCCAATAAGCCTGCAGCCTTTTTTGCGCAACTTGCAGGTTGTGTTTTTCAATCAGCACAGGCGAACGATGCCACAGCAATTGCCATTTTAAAAGAAGGTGGCGCTTATTTAAGCGACATTGCACGACAATTATTAGATAAAAACCCACCAAGGCTTTCGTTTATTGGTGGCTTATCAACCGTGATGACAACATGGTTAGACCCAGACATACAAGCTATTTTATCAGCCCCATTATCGTCACCAGAAATGGGGTCTGTACTTTACGCTAAACAACAGCACGTTAATTACAGCAGCCAGGAGTTATGATGTTTAACACACTAATGGAAAAAGAAGCGGCGCAAACGCCAAATGTTATTGAAAAGCAAATTATTGCCAACCAACCTTTAGTGGAAAAAATTGGTCATAAGCTTCGCGATATGGCCCCTAAGGTGGTTATGATGATTGGTCGCGGTTCATCAGATCATGCTGGCGTTTTTGGTAAGTATTTAATTGAAATTGAAGCGGGTGTACCGGTCAGTTCAGCAGCGCCATCAGTGGCGAGTGTATATGGTAAAACATTAAAGCTTGAAGGCGCTGTTGTGATTGTAATTTCTCAATCAGGACGCAGCCCAGACATTCTTGCCCAGGCAAAAATGGCGAAAGAGGCGGGCGCTTATTGTATTGCGCTGGTTAACGATGAAGCGTCACCTCTACAAGACATAGTCGATGATTTTGTTCCTCTTAAAGCTGGCGATGAAATTTCGGTGGCGGCAACAAAAAGCTATTTGGCAACGTTATCAGCCCTAGTACATATTGTTGCTAATTGGACTCAAAATGAGTCATTATTACAAGGGCTTGACGAGTTACCTCGCGCGCTTAATGCCATTATAGATTCGCCAACTCAGTTACAACCTACTGAGTTTGCAAATATTAAGAATATGGTGGTGTTGGCACGTGGTTTAGGGTTTTCTATCTCAAAAGAAATGGCACTTAAACTTAAAGAGGTGTGTGCTATTCATGCTGAGTCATTTAGTAGTGCGGAGTTTTTACATGGTCCGGTGACTTTAGTTGAGCAAGGGTTAGTGATTTTAGATTGTTTGGTTGAAGATGAAACCAAAGAGTCACATCAGCAGCAAATTGCTGAGGTCAAAAAACGCGGTGCACAAGTGATTAGTCTTAATCAACAAGGTATTAAAGTACACCCGCGATTAGCGCCATTTTTAGTATTACAGCGTTTTTACCTTGATGTGGCAAAAGTGGCATTAAGCCGTGGTTTTAATCCTGATGAGCCAAAGGGGCTTAAAAAAGTAACAAGGACATTATAAATGTCAGTTAAACGAATCCATGTAGCCCAGTTTTTTGATGGCGAGCACTTTGTTAACGACAAAGTGCTGAGCGTTGATGCGGGTATTATTACGGCAATAGATGATAACGTACAGCAGGCAGATGAGCACCTAACGGGTTTAGTCGCACCTGGCTTTATTGATCTACAAGTTAATGGCGGTGGCGGTGAGTTGTTTAACCGTACTAGCAGTGTTGCAGGGGTTAAAAAAATACTGCTAGCACATGCCAAATACGGTACAACTGCTATGCTGCCAACGTTAATTACTGACACCGTAGAAGTAATGCGCCAAGCAGCCGATGTAATTGCTAAGGCGATAGCCCAAAAAACGCCAGGTATTATTGGTATTCACTTTGAAGGGCCGCACTTATCAGTGGCAAAAAAGGGGGCTCACAGCGCTGATTTTATTCGTCCTATTTCTGAACAAGAGTGGCAGGTGTTATCTCGTCAAGATTTAGGTAAAGTCGTAGTCACCTTAGCGCCTGAAAATGTACTACCAAGCGATATTACCAAAATGCGCGATTTAGGGATTCAGGTTTGTTTAGGTCATACCAATGCAAGCTTTGAACAGGCTCAACAGGGCGTTGATGCTGGGGCAACCGGATTTACGCATTTGTATAATGCTATGTCACCACTACAAGGGCGTGAGCCGGGAGTGGTTGGCTGTGCATTATTAAATGATGATACTTATTGTGGCTTAATTGTTGATGGCCATCATGTTGATTACGCAGCATGCCAACTGGCATTAAAAGCAAAACCCATAGGGCACGTGTTTTTAGTTACTGATGCGATGCCACCAGTGGGAACAGATGACACTCAGTTTGCTTTTTTTGACCGAACTGTCAGCTTAGAGAATGGTAAACTCACCTCTACAACAGGCGAGTTGGCGGGTTCTGCGCTTGATATGGCAACCGCAGTTAGAAACACCGTGATTCATTTAAAACAGCCATTAGCGCAAGCGCTTAAAATGGCGAGTTTATATCCTGCTCAGTATTTAAAGTTGCCTGCCACACACGGGCGATTAATACTGGGTAGTCCAGCAGATTTTGTACAATTAAACACACAACAACAAGTCATTAGCACGTGGATTGGCGGCGCTCGGGTTTGTTAACAACATAATAAATATAAATAAAGGAAAATAACATGACAACCAATGTTATGGATACGTCCAAAAATAGTAGCGTGGTCCCCATGGCCATTGTTGCGGTATTATTTTTTATACTGGGCTTTGCTACTTGGCTTAATGGCTCGTTAATGCCTTACTTAAGTCAAATTTTACAGTTAACCCCATTTCAAGGGTCGTTAATTTTATTTTCCTTTTATATTGCGGTCACATTTACTGCGCTGCCCTCGGCAGTACTGATCAAAAAGGTCGGCTACAAAAACGGTATGGCATTGGGGATGGGCTGTATGATGTTAGCAGGCTTAATGTTTATTCCTGCTGCTATGTCGCAGTTTTTTCCTTTGTTTTTACTAGCGCAGTTGGTAATGGGCGCAGGGCAAACCTTATTACAAACCGCGGTTAATCCGTATGTAGTACGTTTAGGGCCAGAAGAATCGGCTGCTGTACGTATTAGTATTATGGGGATTTTAAATAAAGGCGCAGGAGTTATCTCACCGATGGTTTTTACCGCCTTAATTTTAAGTAACTTTACCGGTACCGTGGGCACAGATCTAAGCCAACAGCAAGTTGATGATATGGCAAATGGTCTTATTTTACCTTACTTAGGCATGGCCTTATTTATTGGTGTATTAGCTTTTGCGGTTAAAAAGTCTCCGCTGCCAGAGCTTATCAATGATGAAGTAGAAGCAATAAACGACAAAGGTGAAATTCGTGAAACACTCTCTCATCCAAACTTGGTGTTAGGTGCTATTGCTATCTTTTTGTATGTTGCGGTAGAGGTTATTGCTGGCGATACCATAGGTACTTTTGCACTATCGCTGGGTATTGAAAACTATGGGGTAATGACCTCATACACTATGATGTTTATGGTGTTTGGTTATATTTTAGGTATTTTACTTATCCCTAAATTTATCTCTCAGCAATCGGCCTTAACAGCATCGGCTGTATTGGGTATTGTGATCACCCTTTGCATTTTGTTTATTGATGCGCAGTCTTTTGTTATTGCCAATGCCATACTGGTGCCTTTAGGAGGCGCTAATTTACCAGATGCTTTACTGCTAATTGCCTTTTTAGGTTTAGCAAACGCCATTGTTTGGCCGGCGGTTTTCCCACTTGCGTTATCGGGTTTAGGTAAACTAACCAGCACAGGCTCAGCACTGTTAGTAATGGGTATAGCGGGCGGTGCATTTGGTCCGGTGTTATGGGGCTTACTGAGCGGCTTTACCTCGCTACAAACTGGCTACTCTGTATTGTTACCTTGTTACTTATTTATATTATTTTATGCCGTGAAAGGGCATAAAATGAAAAAGCAATAACATCCACCAGCTATCCCTAGCTCAGTGCACTTTGCAGTATAAAGTGCACTGATTATTAGGGCACTTTATCAGCTTAAGCGTGTTACCTTGAGCTTTATTCTGCCAGCATTCGCCCCATAAAAACGACTTAAATCATTAGCAAATGGACAAAATTCTCCTGATTTTTTAATGGTTATTTCAACGCCTTCGGCAATTTCAAATGCATGGTCATCGCTTTGGCCAATTGTTCCTATTAAGCTAAACCACTGCGCCGTGGCTAAACGCCTAAATGGCTCAAGTAATACCATAGGGATTTCTTTAACGCCGAGTTGCACATTATCGCGATGCCAGCCGGAAGGAGGGCACTTTACACCATCGTCATACCAAAATTGGTTAGGGTAAGGAGTAAAGCGATACGTTGCATCTTGGGCAAGCATTAAGCCGGTAGCGTTGTAGGCTTCACTAGCGTACACCATTACATCTTTGCTTTGATTAACACTCAATAAGCTCATATTTTGATTGGCGAGCATTATATGAGCACTTAGCCCCATAAAGTTTAGTGTACTGTCATCGCTGTAAATCATTTTATAATGTATATTTTTTAACGATTCAGGGCGATAGCTGGTTAGTTTATTAATTCGCTGTGCAACACTGTGATGTATTAATGGAGCGTTGTGGCTAATTTCATCGTTAATTAATACACAGCACTGCCTATCAACCAGCTTGAAAAATGGGTTTAACCAAAAGTAATTTTGTTGATGACTTAGCGCCAGTGGATCGGGAATAACAGTCACATCGTCTTGGGCAACCAAATTACTCTCAGGTAAAAGGTTTTCATAGTCTATGTCATGACTGGTTAATAACGAAACCGATAGCGGCTGAGCAATGAGCCACTCAAGCGCATAACGCAGGCAAATATCGGCAAGCCCATCGCGATAGTAGCCTCCTCCTACATCGGAGTGGGCTCCTGCAAACCACAGCTCGGTAATGTTAGCTTGTTGATTCATTAATGTGGGCTCAAAGGCCCGTCGTTTCTCATCAAGCGCAACACAATGCAGGGCCCCAGCGACATTATTGGCAATAGTATGGTTTTCAAAAACCACATGCTCTGCGCCACGGGTCGCTTTATTTATCTTTGACAGGCCAATTGAGGCCACGGTGTCAAAAACACACAAATATACTTGCTCATTTATTAATGGCTCTAGGCATTTAGCAAAACGCCTTGCTAATGCAGCGCCTCTGCTAAAACCGGTAAGTAGAACAGTATCGCCACTTTGATAATGCTGCTTAAAATCTGTGATAGCCTGAGTCAAAATGCTGGCCACATCTTCAGAACGTGGGGCAAGTGTTTGATTTAAAATTCGTTTTAAACGACTCCCTTTGGTGCCTATGCCTTGGTAATAAAAGCTTAATTGCTGTGAAAATGGGGTAGTGGGTGAATCATCAAGTTTACCGCCGAGCAATAAGTGTAGTTTTAGAATATTAGAAATACTGGCGTCTTCTTTAAAATGCTCTGTACTAAACTGGTCTGCGTCGCGGGGTTCACTGCCGGTACCATCAAAATTAAAAATAAGCGTTTTAAAGGTCATTACTAAATTCCGTGAGTGGTTTATGTAAATTTATATGGGAATTGTGAAAAATTAAAGACGGCGGTAATAAATATTTGTTTAATCTTATTTATTACCGCGGCTGATGTAGCTATTTAACCTGAAATCTAGTTAAGAGATTTACTAACATATTTAATCAAAATGATATTTATGTTTATTATCCGGAGTTCAGGTTATTTAGTGTAGTTTCATTTTTGGGCGAACAACACGCAGCACCTTTTCGCTGATCCACAAAGCAAAGGTTTTGGCACTGCCGTGGATAGCGCGCTGATGCATTCTATATAGTGAAATATACATAAAGCGGGCAATTTTACCTTCAATAAAAAAGCTACTACTGGTTAGGTTACCCATTAAGCTGCCCACCGTGCTGTAGCGCGATAAATTTACCAGTGAGCCATGATCATTATATTCAAACTTTTTCAGGGGCTGCTCACGTAGTGTAGCAATTAGATTTTTTTCAACGCATTGCGCCATTTGATGAGCTGATTGCGCGCGTGGCGGCACTTGCGTCCCATCGTCTTGGGTAAACGCGCAGCAATCACCAAGCACATAGATTTGAGGGTCTAGGCTACTTTGTAAGTAATCATTCACTTTTATTTGATTGCTACGTGTCAGCTCAAATATGTCTAGCTCTTTAATGAAGTCAGGGGCTTTTACCCCTGCTGCCCACACCATAATATCCGCATTTATTTGCTCGTCATTATTAGTGATAAAGCCATGCTCAGTTGCTTGTTTAACTTGGGTGTTTTCTCGTACGGTAACCCCTAATCTTAATAATTCACGTTTGGCTGAGCTGGCAATTCGCTCAGACAGGGCAGGTAAAATTCTGGGACCCGCTTCAATCAAATGTATGTGCAAGCGTTTCGCCGACATATTGGTTAAACCGTATATTTTGAGTAAATCAGAAACATGATACAACTCAGCTGAGAGCTCAACGCCAGTTGCCCCACCGCCAACAATAGCAATGTTTAATGAATGCAATGGGTCGTCGTCTTGATGAAGGCGAGTAAAGTTATCTAGTAAGGCGTGTTGAAAACGCTCGGCTTGTTGGTTTGAATCAAGGTAAAAGCAATGGTCTTTAATACCCGGGGTGTTGAAGTCGTTACTGACACTGCCAATGGCAATAACTAAATGATCATAGTGAACGGTTCGTTTAGGTAATATTTGATGCCCTAACTCGTCATATAGAGGGCTTAAGGTAATGGTTTTATTATTGTTATCGAGGTTACAAAAAGTACCAAGTTGGAAGTTATAGTGGTGCTTGGCTGCATGGGCTGAGTATACAACGCCATCTAAATCGGCATCAATAGAGCCGGTTGCTACTTCATGCAATAACGGTTTCCATATATGAGTGCGGTTTTTATCAATGAGTAATATATTTGCGTGTTGTTTCTTTCCTAATTTGTGCCCTAATTGAGTTGCTAGCTCCAGCCCACCAGCGCCACCGCCTATGATGACAATTTTTGGTATGGTTTTGTCCATGACTATGCCCTTAAAAATAATATACCGAAGCAATTTCTGTACGTTGATTTTTAAAATGACTTGGGTATCAAAAAATTATTTTGGCAAAGCATGCTTTTATAGCACTATAGTGTGCGCCTAATTGAAGGATATGTCAGCAATAAATCCAACGATATGCTGTATACTGATATGCAAATATTTCATCTACTGCGCATTTACAGTATTTATGGGCACCGACATAAAAAGGACGCTTTTATGAGTACCTCGCTAGTTCAGTCTCTTGAGCAACATTTTGGTTTTAATCAGTTTAGAGCAGGGCAACAACAAACCATAGAGCAATTGCTAAATGGCCAATCATCACTGGCTATATTTCCAACTGGATCGGGTAAATCCTTGTGCTATCAACTTACTGCGTTACATTTACCGCATTTAACCTTGGTGGTATCGCCATTATTAGCGTTGATGAAAGATCAAATAAGTTTTTTAAACAGTAAAGGCATTTATGCCGCAAGTCTTGATTCAAGCCAAGATCAAATGCAAAGCAGTACGGTAATGAACGACGTGCGCAGTGGTAAAATTAAAGTGTTAATGGTGTCAGTTGAGCGCTTTAAAAACGAGCGCTTTAGAGAATTTATTAGCCAAGTGGCACTTTCTATGTTGGTGGTAGACGAAGCGCATTGTATTTCTGAGTGGGGTCATAACTTTAGACCCGACTACTTAAAGTTACCGCGTTACCGTGAAGAGCTAAATATTCCGTTAGTGCTACTATTAACCGCCACCGCTACTAAAAAAGTTAAACGCGATATGGCAGAGCGATTTGCTATTGATCCAAAATGCATTGTGCAAATGGGGTTTTATCGCGCTAATTTAGATTTAAATGTGCTGAGTGTTAAAACGGCTGATAAAAATACTGAGCTTACTGAAATTGTCCGTACGCAAATCGGCCCCGGTATTGTGTATGTTACGCTGCAGCAAAGTGCTGAGCAAGTGGCCAATATGTTAAGCGCACAGGGCATGCAGGCGGTGGCGTATCATGCAGGGCTTGAAGACACCCTACGCGGACAAATTCAAGATGATTTTATGGCGGGAAAAATAAATGTAGTGGTCGCCACTATTGCCTTTGGCATGGGGGTTGATAAATCAGACATTCGTTTTGTAATTCACTACGATTTACCTAAATCAATTGAAAACTACAGCCAAGAAATTGGCCGTGCAGGACGTGATGGCAACCCATCGAATTGTTATACGCTGGCTAATCTAGATGGCTTAAATACAGTCGAAAACTTTGTGTACGGCGATACCCCAGAGCTCAGCGGTATTGAATATGTTATTAACGATATTCGCCAAGCTCAACAGCAATGGGAAATGCAAGAATATAGTCTTTCTAGCGAAAGTAATATTCGCCAGCTTGCCCTTAAAACCTTGCTGGTACAATTGGAAATGCAAGGTGCAATAACCCCGCAATATGCGTACTACGCCGATTTTAAGTATAAATTTCTAGTTGATAAAAATGAGTTGCTTAATCAGTTTGATCAGCAGCGCCAAGCTTTTTTAACGCAAATATTTAGCCATACCGACTTTAAAAAAATATGGGGTACACTTAACTTTGACTCTCTAACGCAAGCCGCACAGGTTGACCGTAAACGTGTGGTAGCCGCACTTGATTACTTAGCAGAAAAAAACCTTATCACCCTTGAAACCAAACGTATTACTCAAGTGTACAAAGTGCATAGCGAGGTGATTAATAACCCTGCACTTGCCCAGCAGTTACATGATTACTTTACCGATAAAGAGCAAGCTGAAATAAAACGGATTGCTGCTTTGGTGCGCTTTTTTGAGCTGCAATCTTGCTTAAGCTATAACTTAGCCCGTTACTTTGATGATGCGAATGCGCCACAGCAATGTGGGCATTGTAGTGTGTGCCGTGGACATGCGGTCAAGCTTGAATATTCAATCACTCCTGCAAAGATTGATACAGCGCTTATATATCAAAAGGTGGATGAGTTTTTGGCACATATGGCAACGAAAGGGGTGCATAATGTTGGCATTGAAACCCAATGTCGGTTTTTGGCGGGAATGAGTGTGCCGCTATTTGCACGCAATAAAGTACGCCAACTAAGTGGTTTTGCATTGTGTGAGCAACAGCGCTACAGCGAAATTAAAGCAATATTGCTATCAAGGTCGGCTCCTAATTAATATTAAAAAATCAGTATAAAATAAAAAGTGTTAATTTTTTGTTTCTTTTTCTCGCTTTACTATACTCAATTTGGCTATGACGGCCATTATAATAATGAGGTGATCAATGAAACTGCAAAAAATTATACTATTGGGGGTATTTGTATCAGCAAGTAGTTATGCTGAAATTAATATTTCAGGTTTCGCGAGTATTAATGCGGGTAAAGTGCTTAGTGGCACCGGTGTCCCGCAATATGGCGTTGAACCAACCTTTCTTGCGGACTACCCAAATGTAAGTGCCTACACTGAAGATTTATCCTTTTCGCCAGAGTCTTTGATTGGATTACAGGTATCAGGCGACTTAGGTGAAGGCCTTTCTGTAACAGGTCAGCTAGTTGCCAGAGGAGTTAACGACTTTGAGGCAAATTTTGAATGGGCCTATATTTCTTACGATATTAACGATAATTGGACTGTTCAAGCTGGTAAGAAGCGTTTACCACTATTTTACTACTCAGACTTTTTCGATGTAGGTTATGCATATGTATGGATGCGGGCCCCTGCTGACAATTATACATGGCAAGTATTTAACTACGAGGGGGGTTAATTTACTTTACTCAGGCTCTGTAGGTGACTGGGGAGTATCTGCAAATGTTTATACCGGTAAAGAAGATGATGACGATAACAAGCTGTTGTCAGACTTCTTCTTTCAAGAGCCGACAAGAGAAATTTGGGAAGATATGTTAGGCGGCGTACTGTTACTTAATCGTGACTGGCTCGAACTAAGAGTGACCCACATGCAATATACCAACAAGCGTTTTCGCGCGGGTGAACCCGTTTTGTGGGATGGTAAAGACAGCAGAGATGGTAAATTTTATGGCTTAGCTGCAAACCTTGATTTTGGTGATTTTTTTGTTTTAAGTGAACTGAACCGCTTAGACCTAGATGGTAATCTCGATACTTATATGATCAGTGCGGGCTATCGTTTTGATTCAATTACCCCCTATGTCATGTTTTCAGACTTTGAACAAGAAGGTGAGGGTGATACAGAGCAGCATAATACATTTGCTGTTGGTGTTAGGTGGGACTTTCATCCGTCAGCTGCATTTAAAGTGCAATACGATAGAGTCAAAGATGACTCGTTTGATTTAGCTGTGGCCGGTGATAGTAAAGCAATCACCCTTGGTGTCGATGTTGTATTTTAAGGAGAAGTAAAATGAAAAAATTAATATTATGTGTAATATTCTTGTTTACTAACTTCGCCTATGCAGAATTTGCTATTATCGTGCATCCTTCAAATGAAAGTAGTTTTGATGAGTCTGTTATTAGTCGAATTTATACAGGAAAAGAAAAGTCATTTAGCAATGGCAATAAGATCATTCCAATATCTCAAGAACCAAGCAGTGCTGCAACCGAGCAATTTAATAGTAAATTACTCAATAAAACGTCTTCTCAGTTAAAAGCGTACTGGTCAAAACTGATTTTTACAGGAAAGGGCACACCGCCTAAAGAGTTAGAAAATGACAGTGAAGTAATCAAAATGGTCGCAGCGAACCCTGACACCATTGGCTTTGTTTCTTCATCGGCTGTTTCGGATAACGTTAAAGTGGTTTTCACTTTTTAATCTACAACTAATAAGCGTGCTGATTAACCAGCACGCTTTTTTAGTAATTGGTTAATTACATATGACGATGTTTAAAATCTGACAGTTATTTTACTGTCACCGCTGCCTCGCTCGTGTATCCTATAGGTTGTATACCATTTATCAAAAGTCTGTATGTCAAACTCAATCATTGCTGTTGAAAATATCGATACAACCGCCGTCACTTGTGCTAATTGCCAAGCGTGTTGTTGCCAATTAGAAGTGCGTATTGTTAGTGATACCGGTGTCCCTTTTCAGTATATTGATTACGATAAATGGGGCAGCGAAGTAATGAAGCGCGGCGACGATGGTTGGTGCCAAGCACTCGATAGAAATACGTTAATGTGTACTATTTACGAAAATCGCCCATTAACGTGTCGAGAATTCGAAATGGCGTCTGATGAGTGTATTACCGAACGTGAATTAGCGGGTATTTAAAATGCGGGCTGATTAACCCGCGTTAGTGTTGTTAACCAATAGAGAGTTGCGCGCTTGGGTATCTTAGTTTTTTAGTGCGTGGACTTGCTAAAAAGTAGGCGAGAGTGAGCGGGCCTATTCTGCCCATAAACATTAAAAACATAATGATAAACTCCCCCAGCGGTGATAACGATGACGTTAAACCGCGTGAAAGCCCTACAGTACCCAGTGCCGATACCGCTTCAAAAGCAACATCTAAAAAAGGTGCATCTTCAACGACCAGTAATGTAAAAATAGCCAACCAAGTGACTCCCGCTGAAATAACGGTTAAGGCTAATGCTTTATACACTGAATCTTTGTCTATTTCTCGGCGTAACACGGTGACGCCTTTGTCACGTCTTAAGTAGCTATAGGTTGCTAGTATTAAAACAATAAATGTAACGACCTTTATGCCACTTGCTGTACTCAAAGAGCCGCCACCGATAAACATAAGCATCATAGTTAAAGCGGTACTGGCATTTTTTAATTCTTCAATAGCAATGGTATTAAACCCCGCAGTACGGGGAGTAACGGCTTGAAACCAAGCTGCTAGCCATTTACCTACTTCAGATAACGGCTGCAGTGTTTTTGGATTATCGTATTCAATTACGTAAATAAGCAACAATGCAATAACGTTAATAATAACAGTGCTGATCAGCATTAATTTACTGTAGGGACTGAGCTTAGCCCAACGCTTTGATTTATATAAATCTGTTAATACGGTAAAGCCAAGGCCACCAATAATAAACAAACAGGTAATTGTTAAATTCACAACGGGGTCTTCTACATACTGCATTAAGCTGTTAGGACTTAATGCAAACCCTGCATTGTTAAAAGCGCTAATAGTATAAAAAAGTGCATGAAAAAAGCTTTTTTGTAAGCCCATTTCGGGTAGCCAATACAGCGTTAAAATAATAATGCCTACAGATTCAACGATTAGCGCAAACAGCAAAACAGACTTAGCGGTATTTACCAAAGTAGATGTATCTGTTTGATTAAAAGCAGCTTTAGTCACTGTTTTTTGAATAAAGCCAACTTTATTACCCAGTGCCATTAAAGTTACAACCGCAAAGGTCATTAAACCCAGACCACCTAGTTGAATTAATAGCGCAATAACGCCTTGTCCAAAAGGAGTAAACACTGAACCGGTATCGACGACAACCAGTCCAGTTACAGTCACCGCAGAGGTTGCTGTAAACGCACTTTGTATCCATGAAATAGGCTCATAGGTTGCAAAAGGTAGTTTTAACGCCAACGCCCCTAGCGTTATTAATATTAAAAAACTACAGCAGAGAACAAGCGGTGGAGCCGCATTGAGTTTTTTATGTCCATTGGCTTTTCGATCTATAGGTGTTTTGAGAGGGTGCCATAAAACCATAATTATAAAAGCCTTGGTGCAAGATAGTTTAGTTCGACTCGATTACCTGATAACAGTAAAGTGTCGTAGGTAAGTAACTCAAAGTCGTCATCAAGTTTGGCAAACGTTTGCTTGGCGCGCTTAACCAATAATGGGTTTACAGTGCCTTTTATTTCTTTAAGTAAATGCCCTAGTTTTGTTTTATGTAAGTGCGCTTTTATACTTACTTCAACAACGTATATGCCATTGCCTAGGGAAATATAGTCGTTCACTACAGGGTAATTAAGCGCTTGTGCAACTCGCACGCCCATTTCTTCTTCAGGATGAATAATGCGTGTTACACCTAATTTAGAAATAATTGTGTGATGGGCTTTAGTGCTCGCTTTTACCCATATTTGCTTAACAGCTAGGTTTTTTAATGCAAGGGTGCACAGAATGCTCGATTGCATGTCTTCTCCTATTGCCACTAAAACGGCCTGACTGCTCGCTAAATCAAGCTCTTTAAGTGCGGCTTCATCAGTGGAGTCGCAAACAACGGTTTCAGATAAATGCTCAACATATTTTTCAGCTAGTTTAGGGTTACTATCAACCCCTGTGACTGTATGCCCTAAATGAATTAACTCAAGGCTTGCTGCAATGCCAAATCGACCCAATCCGATCACTGTAAAATGTGCCATGTTGATACCTAAATTAAAGTTAAAAGAGAGAAGTGGTAAAGTTCATTTGGTCAATAAACAGTTAATACATAGGCTGTAAGCATCACTATTTTTATCCAACCCAACATACGTATTACTCCTTCTGCTGAAGTTAGAATATGAGTTATTAAAGTAACAATGTAGGTAGGCGTTAAAAGCTTTATAAAGATTTAACGAATCAGATAAAAAACTTTATAAAAACTTTATAGAGGCAATATCGAAAAGGCAGTAATCTAGGTTCTCAAATGTTAGAGGAATAATTAATGAATCAGGCAGAGGCTAAACCACGTTGGTATAACGCATTGTTTTTGGCAGTAATAATGCCATTAATTGTGGTTATTGCCATTTACCCTGTACGTAATTGGTTTACTACCACCGATATCGTGATGCTTCAGTTATTGTGGGTGACTTGGGTTGCTGTGCGCAGTAATCGTCGTCTTGCCATACTGACCACCTTAGTGAGTGTGGCGTGTACAGATTGGTTTTTTGTTGCCCCAAATTTTACTTTTCATATTGAAAACATAGAATATTTAGTAACCTTTATGGTTATGCTGATTGTTGGTTTTGTGATCAGCCAATTGGCAGGGGAGCTCAGTACTAAAGTTAGGGATGTGCAATTACATGCAAGTAATAGTCGCACCTTGTACGAACTGGCCAAAGACTTAAACAGCCTAGATACGCTGGATGAACAAAAAAAGTACTTTGTGCAGCGGATCAGCAAGCATTTAAACGCATCTTGTACATTTATACCTGCAGCATCGCAGGGCAATAGTGAGTTTATATTGCTTAGTGAAGTTAACCCTAGCTGGGGCGGGTTTAATTTTACTAAACGGTTAACGCAAGGGCAAAAATCCTTTGCGGACACCGCTATTTCGCTTCTTTATCAGGTACATGAAAAAACGTTATTACGCCAACAGTCGGCTGCTATTTCGGTGCAAGCGGAATTAGAGCGCGCTAAAAATGCACTTTTACGCAGTTTGTCTCACGATTTACGCACACCACTGGCGACTATTATGGGCGCATCGAGCATGCTTGCAGATGATGAGATTACCCTCAGTGAAAGCGTGATAAAAGAGCAAGCGAGTAATATTTATGAGCAAAGTAAAATACTAAATGAGCACTTTGATAAAGTAATGGAGTTAAGCCGAGTTAATAAAATGGGTGAAAATCTAAGTTGGCAAACAATAAACTTACAAGCACTACTTAGTGAAGCTAAAGCTAGAAGACAGCAGCAACTCACTGATTTTATCATAAATACCAATATAGACGCTCAGACAACATGCAAAGGGGATGTGACTTTGTTAGAAATTGCGCTGGCTAATATGCTCGAAAATGCATGGCGTTATGGTGATAAAAAGGTGAGCGTTGAATTTACGCAAAGTACTAATCAGCAAAAGGTAGTTTATCAGTTACTTCTAACTAATAACTTGGTAATTAAAGGGCAAACAAGTAACGATGAAGGCGTTGGGTTAGGCAGCATTATTTGTGATGTGGTTGCTAAATTTCACCAGGGCACATTTACATTAACAATTAATAACGAAGCAAATATGGCGCACGCAAAGTTAATCTGGGAAAAAAGTAATGACTAAAATCTTGATATTAGAAGATTCTCCCCCTCTACAAAGCTTTTTAAAAACCTTGTTGCAAGCCAGTGGTTACGAGCTAAGTATTTGTGATAAAGGGTTAGATGGTTTTGCACGTTTAAGTGAGCAAAGTTACGATCTTGTATTGTTAGACTTAGGCCTGCTAGACATGGATGGTCAAGACTGGTTAATTGAGTTTCGACAATGGAGTGCCTTACCTGTTTTAGTGCTATCAGCTCGAGATGGCGAAGTTGAAAAGGTCACTGCGCTTGATAATGGGGCAAATGACTATATTACCAAACCGTTTAGCGCCAATGAGTTGCTAGCCCGGATTCGGGTTTTATTACGTACCCAGAGCCAGCCGAGTGTGGCATTTACCTGCGGGAATATAAAAATAGATCCACAAAAGCACAGAGTAACCTCTTCTGGAAATGAGATAAAACTCACTAAAAAAGAGTACGCAATATTATTATTACTGTTTCAAAATAAAAATACAGTACTCACCCATAATGCAATCTTAAGCCATATTTGGGGAGCGCAGTACATAGACCGTCCTGAATATGTACGAGTCCATGTGGCACAGCTCAGACAAAAATTAGAGGTTAACCCCGCTAGTCCAAAATATATCTTAACTGAACCAGCTGTGGGTTATCGATTGGCCGATTAAAAATAAAAGTTTTGCAGAGTGTTTTTGTCTTTAAACCATACCCTATTTAACAATCTTATCTACTAGGCAGCTGGTATTTTAATACCCTGCTTTCACATTTATTTCTACACAATTCATTTGCCTAGAAAGTTTTTATAGTCTAATTTTTAAGCTTACTACTTCAAATCCTCAGGACATTGACTTGCTTGTTTAAGCCTAAAATTATGCGACTAACACTCATACATTCTTTGCAAGGAAAAATGCTGCTGTATTTGGCATTGCCCGTTATGCTCATCATCGCGGGTATTTTGAGTTACTGGTATTCAACCAGCCTTAATCAGGCTGTTATGCAAGCAAAGCTTAACTTGAGTCAGACCGCCGATACTATTTCTGCAAAAGTAAATGAAGAGACGCAATTGGCAGTACGCACTACCGAAATTATGGCCTTAGCACAGCAAAATGGGTTGTTTGGTGATAGAGAGGCAAGTATTAATTTTGTTCGTGCAGTGCTTAAAATGAATCCTTCATTCGTGGGGGCTTCTTTTGGTTATGAGCCTAATGCCGATAATCAAGATCAAGCCTATATTAATGCTCCGTCATTAAAAGAAGGCGTTTATGTAAATCAAACCGGTCGTTTTTTACCTTATTGGCACCGTGACTTTAATGATTCTGAACGCTTGTTACTTGAGCCCTTGGTGGACATGGAATCTAGTCTTTATTATGAGGGAGTACGCCAACAGTTTTTACGTGATGGCAATACAGAGACGATGATCACTGAGCCCTATGTTTACGAGGGAAGAATGCTGGTTGAACAAAGTTCGCCCATTATCATTAATGATAAATTTGTCGGTATGGCAAGCGTAGATAGAGCGCTCGCTGACATCACTGAATTCTTGCAAACCATAAAGCAGCAATTAAAAATAGATGTTTTGTTACTCAGTCAGCGCGACAACGTGATTGCAACGACATTAAATCATTCAGGATTAAAAACGAAGGCCATTTTAGATACAGATTACGCAAGTATAGCCAAACAGCTAAAGTTACAGGGGCAAGAAAGAGAGATACTATCTGCGAACGATCCTTTTGATTCCGGGGTCTTCTATTTTGATAAAGCCAAGGTTGCCACTGGTAATTGGACAGTGATAGTGCGCCGCTCTGAAGCCGATATTATTGGGCCTATTCAAGCGCAATTTAAACCATTACTGGCAGCGGCTTTTGCAAGTGTATTACTGATTTTTTTACTCTTTTGGTATTTTATTAACCGAACAACTAAGCGTATTAATATTGCTATTAAATCTGTTGAACAGTTAGCTAATGGCGATTTATCCATTCATGTTCAAAAATATATGACTCAAAATGATGAGCTTGGCACTATGTTTAGAAGTTTTGAGCGTTTAATTAAAGCCAGTAAAGATATTGATCAGGTTTGCTCTGCGATTGCAGCAGGTGATTTTTCTAAAACAGTTTCAAAGCGCGGTCCTTATGATCGTTTAAGTGATTCTATTAATTTAATGTCGAGTAAACGCCACGAGGCAGAGCAGGCTCTAGTTGAGCAAACCATAGAGCTTCGTCGCACTCAGCAAGAGCTTGTTGAAGCAGAAAAAATGTCGTCACTTGGAAGTTTAGTTAGTGGTGTAGCCCATGAGGTGAATACGCCGTTAGGTGTTTGCGTAACTGCGACGTCGCATTTAAGAGAGATGCTGATTGAAACTAAAAACAAGGTGGCTTCTGGCTCCTTGAGTAAAACGCAGTTTAGTGAGTTTATTAGTGAAGTTGATTTAAGTTGTGACATTTTACTAAAAAATATGCAGCGCGCCGCAGGTTTAATAAGCAGTTTTAAACGTGTTGCGGTTGATCAAACAACCGAAGAATTACGTAATTTATATATAAGTAGTTATTTAAATGAGGTGCAAAAAAGCCTTTACCATACCCTCAAAGCAACACCCGTTGACATTACTATTAGTGCGAAAGAGCCTGAGCCTGAAGTGTATTCTGATCCTGGTGCTTTAGCACAAATCTTCACTAATTTAGTAATGAATTCAATTATTCATGGTTTTAAAAATGGCAGCCAAAAAGGGCAAATAAGTGTTCATATAGACTACTCAGATTCTGTTTTCATTCATTATCAAGATAACGGAAGAGGCATGACTGAAGAGGCAGAGAAAAAAGTATTTGATCCTTTTTACACCACAAATAGAGCAGGTGGTGGCAGTGGTTTAGGAATGAACATTGTCTACAACCTTGTTGTACATCGGCTAAAGGGGCAAATTTTTATAAAGGAAAAACAATCAACGGGAGTTTATTTTTTTATTCAATTCCCCTTAACGCTACCGAATTAATAACTAGTAGAGTGTGTTTATGGATTGGTTACAAGATGATGAAGTTGTAAAACAAGCGGTCGACAGCAAGCATGTTGAACCATGGAAAATCTTAGTGGTTGATGATGATGAATCTGTACATCAAGTAACTCAACTTGCAATGAAGCGCTTTGAATTTGAGCAACGACCTATTGAATTACATAGTGTCTACAGTGCGGCAGAGGCCAGAGAGAAACTACAAAGCTCAGAGCGCTATGCATTAATTTTATTAGATGTAGTAATGGAAACTGAGCATGCAGGATTAGATTTTGCACGATTTGTTCGCCAAGACTTACAAAATGTATATAGCCGAATTATTTTACGCACAGGTCAGCCAGGGGTTGCGCCAGAGCGCAGTGTTATTCGCGATTATGATATTGATGGTTATAAAGCGAAGAGCCAACTGCAAAGCCAAGATCTTGAATTGATTTTTTATACCTCTTTGCGCGCCTATCGCGATATTTGTATACTACAAAACCATCGGCACAACTTAAAAAGGCTAATAATAGCAATTTCTACTATTACCCAAATTGGTGACTTGGTTGAGTTTACCTCTGTTGTAATGGAAGAGCTAAAACTAGTACTGAATATGAGCTCCGCCAATTTGTATATTGATGCGCCTAAGGTCTTTGGTATTTGTCAGTTAGATGAAAAGCTGCAGATGATTGAGGGAGAGCTTTCTGGCATACATTTATTCACGGGCAATGGAATTGACAGTATTCCACAAAAACATCAAGAGTATTTTTTAAGGGCAAAGCAAACTAAGCAGAATTTTATAGCAGAAGATCATTATGTTTATTTTCATCATTCGCAAAAAGGTTTAGATTCCATCTTAGCGTTTCAGTCGCTGCAGCCGGTAAAAAAAGAAGCTCAACAGCTAGTAGATTTATTTTTGGGTAATGTAGTACTGACCTTTGAAAGCCTCTTATTAGCTAATTCAATTGAAGAAACCCAGCAACTGGCTATTTCACTGATGGGAGGAGCGATGGAGTCACGCTCCAAAGAAACAGGCTCACATGTAATCAGGGTTGGTTTATATGCAAAACTATTAGCGCAGCTAAATAATCAAAATCAATCATACTGCGATAAAATTAGTTTAGCAGCACAGTTACACGATGTAGGAAAGGTGGGAGTTCCAGATTTAATTTTAAATAAGCCAGCTAAATTGGATGCTGATGAATGGGAAATTATGAAACAGCACACCACCAAAGGCTGGGAAATCCTCAAAGGAACAGCTAACCCTGTAATTGATATGGCTGCTAACATTGCAATTGATCATCACGAACGTTGGGATGGAGCTGGTTATCCACACGCAAAAAAACAGCAAGAGATCAGTTTAGAGGGGCGAATTACTGCGATTGCTGATGTATTTGATGCGTTATGTTGTCGTCGTTGTTATAAAGAGCCTTGGAGCATGGATGAAGCAAAGGCGGAAATAATTAAAGGCGCAGGTAATCATTTCGATCCGACGTTGGTTGAATTATTTGAATTGAATTTTAATGCGTTTAAACAAATTTATTTAGACAGGCCTGAGTAACGAGATTGTCGCTCTGATTGCGTTAGCCACAATCAAAGCGAGCATAAAATTAATCGTATTTAGCTTCAAGCTCGTTGGCAGTATGAAACTTTTCGTGAGATTGTAATTGCTCATCGTATTTAACTAGGTTTTTAAAGTGCCCTAGTTGGCCAGCGTTTTTAACGATTTCAACAATAAACGACATCATAAAATCGGCACCAGTGAGAGTATCGCCCACTAAATAACGTTTGCCTTCAAGGCGGCTGTTAAAGTAGCTAATTACTTTAGCGGTTTCAGCATCGGCATAGCCCTCTAAAAATTGCGTTTTAGCACCATCTTTCTGGACAAACATTTTTAGCAATAATGGTAAAATTGCAGAGCTTTCTGCAAAGTGAAGCCATTGTTGATAGTCTACAAATTCTGCAGTACCTGTGACTGGTGCAAACTTACCTTTGCCATATTTAGTGATCAGGTAATCTGTGATAGCGCCAGACTCGGCGATCACTAAGCCATCATCTTCTATAACTGGCGATTTGCCCAGCGGATGCACATTTTTAAGCTCATCAGGGGCTAAAAAAGTTTCAGTATTGCGCTGATAAGCAACAATTTCGTAATCAACCTCAAGCTCTTCTAATAACCAAATAATACGTTTAGAACGAGACTTGTTTAAGTGGTGTAGTTTAATCATTTTCTTCCTTATTGAGCTGTGTTGAATTACAACACAGCCTGAATGTTATTATAGTGGGCTGTTAATCTTTACTACGGTTTTACCAAAGTTCTTCCCGCTGATCATGTCGTTAAATGCGCTGATGGTTTTTTCGAAACCATCTACAAGATGTTCGCGGTATTGAACTTTTCCGTCTTGTAGCCACGTTTGCATGTCTTGTGCAAATTCGTCATAACGATCGCCATAGTCATCAAAAATTATAAAGCCCTGCATTTTAATACGCTTAGTTAACAATTGTCCCATTAGCATACCTAATCTATCTGGGCCTTCAGGCAAGCTGGTGGCATTATATTGCGATACCAAACCACAGATAGGCACGCGTGCTGAGGTATTAAGCAAAGGTAATACGGCATCAAACACTTTTCCGCCCACATTTTCATAATAAACATCAATGCCTTGCTCACATGCTTTTTCTAACTGCTCGGCAAAGTCATCCGCTTTATGGTCAATACAGGCATCAAAGCCTAGATTTTCAACAGCATGAGCACATTTTTCGCTGCCTCCGGCAACTCCTACTACTTTACAGCCTTTAATTTTAGCTACTTGACCAACCGTTGCGCCTACTGGGCCTGTAGCTGCTGCAACAACAACGGTTTCACCCGCTTTAGGTGCGCCAATATCTAGTAATCCCATGTAGGCGGTAAAGCCAGGCATACCCATAATACCAAGTGCGTAAGACGGATTAGTTGGCTCTTTACCTAATGACATTAAGCCCTCGCCATTTGAGATAGCGTAAGTTTGCCAGCCTGTATATGCTAATACCCATTCGCCTTCGCTAAACGTATCATTTTTAGATGATTCGACTTGGCAAACCGTTGCACCAACCATTACATCACCAATTTCTACAGGGTCGGCATACGATTTAGCATCGCTCATGCGGCCACGCATATAAGGGTCTAGTGATAAATAAATAGTACGCAGCAATACTTCACCATCTTTTAATGATGGTAACTCTACGTTTTTAAGTTCAAAGTTTTCATTAGTAGGTGCGCCATGTGGGCGTGATGCTAAAGTAAATTGACGACTGGTTGTGGACATAAAAATCTCCATGATAGAGTGAAAAAACGACCTATATACCGAATGTTTAAGCTTTAAAACTATACATTGCTCAACAATAATGCGCGGATAGGTAGAAAAGATTTGTACCTTGATACACGAGCTTTGGGCGAGAGGTGGTTAATTCAACCGTCGAAAGAATTTAATTAGAACAATTACTCTGTTTTAGCACACTAAATACATGGCTATCTAAATAGTGACCATTTTTATAAATTGCTTTCTTTAAAATAGCTTCGTTATTAAAGCCATTTTTAAGCAACGCGCTCATTGAGCCAACATTACCAGCAAATACAGCCGCATGAATACGGTTTAAGTTAGTACTTTCAAACACTTCTTTAGTAATCAACTCTATGGCTTGGGTAATAATACCTTGCCCCCAATATTGCTGACTAAGCCAATAACCTATTTCGCCACTGCGGCTATACTCAAACTCACCAGGGATAACACCAATACAACCAACACATAGGCCATCAACTTCAATAGCTTTAATGATGCCACATTTTGCTCCTTCGTTTACCCACCAGTTTGCATCTGCTTGAGTATAAGGAAATGGAATTTTAGAGGACAAATAGCGAGCTACTTGTTGATCGTTCAAAATGGTGACTATTTGGCAGGTATCGTGTTGTTTAAATGCTCGTAAAGTGATCATGCTACAAATGAGTTTGTTATTATCAGCCAATAACTTAGCAAGCTTTAAACGCTTAAACAATGAAAAACAATTCATTAAAATTAAAGTGTATACAGGTATAACTTTGCTTAAAACTCTTTTAAAATGTAAAAAAACACCCAGACAGAGTCTCTATGCATCCTCATATCGAAGCCCTTTATAATAGCGCTAAAAAGCCCAGCCGTTTAATTATTGGATTAATGAGTGGCACCTCTTTGGATGGTTTAGATGTAGCGCTATGTAAAATAACCGGTTCAGGTTTGCATACACAAATAGAGGTGTTAAATTTTACTACGGTTGAGTATAACGACGAATATAAAACTAAAATAAAGCAGGTATTTGCTAAGCGCGAATGCGATTTAGAAGTGCTGACTTTATTACATCCTTGGGTGGGGAAACTCCATGGTGCTATGGTTAATCAGTGTTTAATTGCATGGGGTATTGATCCTGCGAGTATTGATGCCATAGCAAGCCACGGGCAAACTATTTATCACTGTCCGCAGTCGCAGCATAACCATCATGACTTTAAGCATGGCACCTTACAAATAGGTGATAGTGACCAAATAGCCGTTACTACAGGCATTACCACTGTTGGCGATTTTAGGCAAAAGCATATTGCCGCTGGTGGAGAAGGTGCGCCGTTAGCTGTGTATGGCGATTATTTATTTTTTGCCAGCCCTGATGAAAACCGCATTTTATTAAACATGGGTGGCATTGCTAATTTAACGTTTTTACCTAAAAGCGGTGATGCTAGTAGCGTGTTTAGTAGTGACATAGGCCCAGGTAACACCATTATGGATGCCTACGTACAGTATTACTTTAAAGGAATGCATTATGATGAGGGCGCAAAGCTTGCCAAAGCAGGCAAGGTGAATGTAAAGCTGCTTAAAGCACTCAGTGATAACGCGTTTTTTAAATTACCACTACCAAAAACAACAGGGCCAGAGGTGTTTAATTTAGCCTTATTACGCGCAGCCCAAGCCCAAACCGCAACCCAAGATTTAAGCCATGAAGATGTGTTGGCGACTTTAAATGCGCTTTCTGCGACTACAATTGCTAGGGCGTTAAATGACTGTGCTAAAGGGGTTCAAAACTGTGTGGTATATGCCAGTGGTGGAGGTATTCATAATCCATTATTGATGGAGCAATTACTAATACACTGCCCAAATATTAAGGCGTTTAAGAATACTGATGATTTGGGTGTTCACCCTGATGCCAAAGAGGCGGTGCTGTTTGCTATTTTGGCAAACGAATGTTTAGCAGGGCAGCGACAAAGTGCTAAAAATAAAAGAGGTGGAATTTTAGATATTACTATGGGTAAAGTGAGCTTTGCTGATTAACTAATTAAAGCTTAATGGTAAAATTTATAACAAGAGCTAAAAAAGTGAGATTAAAGCTGTTCCCATACTGGCGAGGTACTGACGAACGCGGTGCGGCTTTGGTGGGGTAATCGAAGTTACTGGTATAGTATATCCACTACCAAATTGGTTAATATGCATATCGAACTGCAAACTATTCTTTAACGTGCCGTGTTTACCGTGCAAAATCATTTGCATTACAAAACCACGACTATGCGCTATTTGGTTCAACCTAAGCGTGACCCGTCCCTGTTCTAAATCAAATTGATTGAGCTTTTTTTCTGTGTAGTACTGAGCTGCTCGTGCATTTGGTAAAGTTGCGCTCAGCGAAATAATATCACCTTCATGGGCCGCTTCAGGCAAAACGCATTGCAAAGCAATTTGATGCTGGCTATTAGCATGCAATGACAGCGTTTCAAATTCCATGCTGTGGCTTAATGCCGCAGACATTGGATCTTCAAATGACGGTAGTGCAAAGGTTAATTGCACCGTAGATTCGCTCATGAGGGTCTTATAAAGCTTTGTTGACTAATAATGCAGCTATTATCGCTGATGATTATTGCAAAATTATGACTAAATCAATATTAAAATTTAAGAAAAGATCTATAACTGTCGCTTTGTAAAGGGATGAGATGAGTGACATCACGTTACTCAAATCATCGTTTAACTTAAACCTCTCTATACTGCAAACAAACTCAATTATTTTGTATTAACTCGAGCTTAATGCTATTCATAAGTACTAGTTTATTTATTTTTGTTGTTAACCATAGGTTTTTATTTTGTGCTTTTTAGGCCTTGTTGTTCTATTATTGCAACAAAATAGTTTGAAAAAGATTGAGTAAGTTATAAGCTAAATTCAAAGAGTTCAAATAAATAACCAAGGTGGTTGTGGTGGAGTTATGAGAATTAGATGGCACTGATAAAAAAAAATTTATGGACACTTTTTTGTTTTTTACTCTTTGGCGGCTTAACTTTATTAAGTTTACTGTTAGTTTATGAGTGGAAAAGTTTAAAAAAAGAATATCGAACTCACTCTCAAAATAATGTGGCGCTTTCTGCTCAGTCGCTTAACAGCTCGTTAAGAAATAAAGAGCTCATGCTTGATTTGATTGGGCGAGATATTCTTTTAGAAAACAATTCAAATAAAAAAATATCGACAATTAAAGTACTTAACAATATTTTGCTTAAAAACCTCGTTTCATCGGGGTTTGTGTTATATGACACTCAAGGTCAGATACGTTACTTGAGTTCAAATTTAGACCCCTCAGCTTTTGTAAATCTTAAAAAAAGCGAAAGAACACAAGAAAACTTTGCTCATACCTTAAAATCTAACAAAATGATGTTAGGTAGAACTTATTTTAATGAAACACTCCAAGAGTGGATAATTCCTATTCGAAAAGCACTAAGAGACGAAAATGCAGAGGTTATTGCAGTAATGACGTCGGGAATGGCTATTTCAAAAGGTGAAAAATATTTAAATATTTTACGCAGCACTCAAGATGATTATTTACTAATTATTAGAGAGTTAGATGGCTACATTCAATATAGCTCAGACAAAAACGCAGATATTGCTAGTTATACACAGACAAAAGCTGAGCAATCTTTTGGTTTGTTAGATGCTGAATTAGTAAAACAGCTTGGTAAAACAAAGCAAGCACTTAAATATTCTGAAGAGGTGTTTAGCTTTTACACTGATATTCAAGGCAAAGCATATATAACCTCTGCAAAATTTGATAATCGTTACCAACTATGGATTTTATCGCAAGTTGCCATAGCACCAATAAAGCAGCAGTTTTATAAAACAGTAATTGTTTACTGTTTGGTTTATCTACTTATTTCGATAGTTTTGTTTTTAGGATTTAGACTTATCAATAAGGCAGAACAAAAGCGTCTTATGGAGTTGTTTTATCTCTCTCGGCATGACGATCTAACTAAGCTTCCTAATCGCAAAGCATTACGTGAGCACTTTGAAGCTCAAAAAAATACACCATTTAGTTTAGCGATTATTAATATTACTAATTTAAGTTACATGAATAACCGTTTTGGTATGGAGTACGGTGATAAAGCTATCAAAGCGTTTGCACACTCATTAGAGGCTAAATTTAAAGCGCCATTCCTGGTGTTTAGGAACAGTGGTAATGAGTTTTGTATTATTTCTCCCTCTAAAGAGAGCGAAAACAGACCGCATTTTTTTGAAAGTAAATTAAACTTAGCATTGCGTTATTATGAAACAAATAATAATGAACGACCGATAAATATTTGTGTGGGAGTTTCCAATTATCCGGATCATGGAAATACAAAAGCTAAACTAGTACGCTGTGCACATTTGGCGAATCAGTGGGCAAAAGATACAGGAAACTGGCTGTGTTATTATCAATCAGATATTGAAATTGCTTATTTACGGCGTGTAAAAATAGAAGAGCGACTTGCTATTGCTTTAACTGAAAAAACATTATTTATGGCCTATCAATGTCAGGTTAACGAGCAAGGTAAAATTCTTGCGATGGAAGCGCTAGTTCGCTGGAAAGACGATGAGTTAGGTATGGTATCGCCTGCCGAGTTTATTGCTATTGCGGAACAAAGTGATTTAATATTTAAAATCGGTGACTTTGTTTTAGCGAGTTCTATTAGTGAATTTGCAAAGATGCAACAACACAGCGATACCCCTCTTGAATTAGCAATCAACATTTCAGTGATGCAATTTCAAAGCAGTGCTTTCATTACAACATTATTGCAAAGCATAGAAACCCATAATGTTGCCCCGCAAAGTATAATCTTAGAAATTACAGAGTCACTGTTTATGGATAACCTTGAGCATGTGATTGATACGATAAATAGCTTAAAATCTAGAGGGATACGCTTCTCGATGGATGATTTTGGTACAGGTTATTCATCACTGAGTTTATTAAGGCGCTTACCCATAGATGAACTGAAAATAGATAAAAGCTTTGTAGATGATATTTTAATAGACCCTAAGTCTAACAGTATGGTGCAAAGTATTATCGCCATTGCCAACAGCCATAACTTAAGTGTTATCGCTGAAGGCGTGGAAGAGCAGGCACAATTTGATATGTTAGTGGATATTGGCTGTAAACGTTTTCAGGGGTATTACTTTTACAAACCTGTGAATGCGACCTCTGTAATTGAATACCTGCAAGCTAACTAGTAGCCGCGCGACTAAGTCGGTCATTCACTGCAGCCCACTCACTGCCTACTGGCGGTTTTTCGATATAAATATTCAATGGTGTTTTCTCATCAATAAGATGCAGTGCTTTATACATATTTTTAGCGTATTCAATAGGGCAACTACTTAGCTTAGTAATACGTTCGGATGGAATGTCGTTCGCTAATAATTGCTGTTGCACTTGAGTCGAATAGATTAAATAGTGACTTTTACCCTGAGAGTTTTCACTCAAAATTTTAGCGAAATCTTCAGTATTAGCCAACATGGCAGGGGCATTAGGCTGATAATGCGCTTTTACATTACCCGGTACCACTTCGTTATGTGAATGTGGCGTGCTGACATGCAGTCCAGTTTTTTGCAAAATATCAGCTGCTGAAATTGGTCCTGGGCGTAATATGCGTAACTGCTGTGAGCTTGCATCTACAATGGTCGATTCAATACCTACATTACATTCACCTCCTTGTAATACCGCACTAATTCGACCATTCAAATCGCGCATTACATGAGCTGCACTGATTGGGCTCAATTGCTTATAGCGATTAGCCGAGGGAGCTGCAAGACCGGTGTTTAATTGCTTTAATACCGCTAAAAACTCAGGGTGCGCAGGCACGCGAAGCCCAATGGTGGGCAAGCCGCCTGTTACCGGACTGTTTAAATCATCTTTAGCATTTAAAATTAGGGTGAGTGGGCCGGGCCAAAATGCTTCAGCAAGCGTGATGGCCGCCTTATTTACATTTTTTGCCCAGTGGTGCACATGCGACTGATTGGGAATATGCACAATGAGCGGATGATTTGTTGGGCGTCCTTTCGCGATAAATATTTTTGCTACGGCATCACTGTTAGTCGCATCTGCAGCTAGACCATAAACAGTTTCTGTGGGTAAAGCGACGCATTCGCCGGCTTTTAATAATGCAACGGCTTGGTTAATACGCTCTTCAGTATTTAATAATTGAGTGGGTTGTAATGATGTCATAATAACTCTTAAGGATTACAAAACTGGCAATATGTTGCATCAGCCACGTGTTTTTCATTCGCTTCAATATGGTTGTAGCCGCAGCAATCACACAAAGAGGTTGTTGATTTTACTTGTTGTGTGGGCATGTTACACAGCTCACAGAGCAAGCCTTTAGTGAGTTGTTTGGCAACAAAGTTAGCACGCTGGCATTGTGGACATTTTGATGCCAACCGCCTTGCTAAGTCCTCGGCAGCAAGACAAATAATAGCTTGGCGTTGCCCACTATACATAGCTCTTAAATCAGGCGTGATTATGCCGGCTTTGGGCGCTTTCTCTTTAAATAAAGCAACCAAGCCTTCAAAGCTTAGCCCTTTATAAAGTGTTTGAGTGTCATCAAGTATCCAGTGTTGCTCTTTATAACGCTGGCATGCAGCAATAATTGATTCAACATTAGTCTCGCTGTTGATGGTTAAGCTGCTGGGTGAAAAAGGCCCGCCTGCATGTCCATAAATAGCGATGTCTGTGTGTTTATCGTAAAAACAGATTACTTCTTCGTCCCAGTTCATTAACCCAGGGTATGGTCCACCTCCAAAGCTGCCTTCACTACCAAGCCCAAATTGCTCGCCAGTGAGTTCACATGCGCGTTGAGCTTTTGTTAATGCCGCTATTTGGGCGCTGCAATCACGCTGCACTTCATTAGTAAACATCCCTAGCGTGTCGGTATCAAATAGACTTGTTGTTACCACATTATAGCCAAGTGGCTTTAATGCAGGGGCGATCAGAGGTGCTTTTTTATGTTTAGTGGCTATGACGGCATTTAACATTGATCATGCTCGCTATTTAGAGGGGGGAATTGTAGTGAAGTGCCCATTTTCAAAGCGCTCTAGGGTGTTGTCATCGCCCCAACGAATGAGTGTTAGCCAGTGGTTATCAATTAGTTCCTTCACCATCGTATGCTTGTTATAAATTGCTGCGATTGCTGATTGTGGCGCAGCAATATATACATTAAGGCGAATAGGTTCGTGCATCCATTTATCGCCATTGTGTAGCGATTGCATGGCTAAGCCTATGCGCAGGTCGCCACCGTTACCTTCAAATAAGCCAATATTACCGCCCACCGCATTGTGAAGTATTTTATTACCACTGCCGTATTTGTGATTATCGTTAACCGAGGCATTATATTGGCTATTGATCCAATGGGTGACTATCATAGGCGCAGTCATAATAAGCTCTAATATCGCAAAGTCGCCATCGCTTTCCCAATCATAATCGTGTAAAAAACAGCGCCCCTGTAAGTTAATACTTCGCGTCCATGAGCGCGGCGTGACAATAAAGGCGGCATTATTTGCAAGCCCCCATTCAGGGCGCACCTGCGACCAATCGCGGGCGCGTTGATGATAAGCGTGATTAATTTCATCCGCTGATTTATCAACCAGCTTTGGCTCTATATTAACTAAGCGCTCGCGCTGAGCTGTTTGTGTTGCCACACTGAGCCATTTTTTTAGATTATCATCCAATTGAGCATCATAGGTGGTTATCACATCTGTGGTTGTATTATGAATGGCTGCAATAAACTGGGTGTTTTCTGACAGTGTGAGTCCCCGAGTTTTAAGCGCTTGACGTACTTGAACATCGTTAAGTAGGCTTGCGAGCACTCGTACATTTACTTCACCACTTTGCCCGCCACAGGCGCCGCAATCTAGGCCTGCGCTGTGTAAGTTATTGGTTGTATGGCTAGCATGACCCACTAACATTACCTGTGGTGCCAACGCTTTTATACCTAAAGTAGTAAGCACTTTTTGGGCTAAATCGGTTTTGTCTTTTAGGGTCAGTTGCTGCTGGTTTTGTGTTAATTGCCAGTCAGTCGGAGTGCACTTTTTAGCATCGCCTTGAGATAAAAAGGTATTTTTTATTAATTTAAATGCGTATAGCCAACCTGCTGACTCAACCATAGAAAACGATGAAGGGGCCGATTTTGACCAGCTTTGCCATGTGGCACTATTTTGGCGTGATGCTTCAAGTGTCGTGTCTTTGTGAGCTTGCGTGGCATGTATAGCCGGTTTAAGTAGCCCAGGGAGCTGTGGGCGAGTAATAGCACTGCCATTCTCTTGATATTCCAGCGGTAAACCAAAAAAACCGGCAAAGCCAAACGTTTCAATATGTTGACTTTGAGACTCTAGCGCACGGCGAATCACTTCCGAGCGAACATCAATACAAAACACTGCTTGTAATTGAGCGTTTGTCACGGGGGCTTTTGTCGCGGTTTGCAGAGCCTCATTAAGCGGATATTGAAAGCTGAGTTCCATTGCTTTTGCCCACACCCATAATGGCTTTTGTGCTAATTTATGTGCATGTAAGCGCTCAACAACAAGCGCCTTTTCTTGTTGCCACTGGCTTTGCAGTTGTTTAAATGTAGCACTATCGTGATCGGTCAGGTATTGCCAAATTACTAAGTCCCATGCCATGCGCATGGCTAGAAGTTGCTTCATCTCATCTGTTGGGGTGTCGTAAAGCTGACCTTGAAAACGTAAATACGCAAGCCACGATGCCCAACCGTTAATATCTAAGAGCAATGAGTGCGCGTATAACTCTAACGAGTCATTATCTATGTTAAGCGTTTTAAGAGTCAGTGCAATTAGTTCATCAGCGGATGTGGGTAATTGCTTAAAATAGCCATTTAAATGCCGTTCATCCATAACAATGCTAATGCCTTTATCAGCTTGAATAACAGTAAGCCAATGGCGATATAATTCAGATGGGGCTTGAGTATCATTACGATGCAGCATAGGGCCGAGTTGTTGATAATGTGCAGCACAAAACTGACTCAACTGATGAGTAATTTCATCATGCCAAGCCATTTTATGCTTATTACGTTGTTGGTCGAGTAAATCAGCAATGTTGTGCCAGTCTACTAATGGCACATCAACTCTAAGCGATTGTAATAGTTGATCTTTATTAAAGTCACTATTAAGTAGCGTTGCGGCATCGGCTAAGTGTTTGTCGGTAATTATGCCGGTGTTATATTTTTGCAGATAAAAATCTTTAGGCATTAGCATGTTGGCATTACATAAGGTATCCAGTCGTGCGCTTACATCTTCAATTGGCATATGGCGCATTTCCCAAAATGGGTTAACTGCAATCATCTGATCTAACGGCCAGTTTGGTGCTATGTAACCGCATACTTTATTAAGTAGGCTATTTTGACTGTCGCTTAGCGAGAGTGCTCTATTATCTGAAGGCGTTAGAGTGCTCATTTTGATTCCTCAATAGTGATCCCAGCGGCATGATTTTTTAAATCAGTGTGGCCATTATTAGGCAAATTTATCGGCCATATTTTTAGTGTTAATCGTGTAAACCACTCATCCAAATACAAGCCTGCAAATAATAAAGTGGATAATGACTTAACCTGAGGTCGCCAAGACTGATAGCGCAAACAGTAGCTTGCTATCATTAAGGTTAAAATAAGAGCTATTACCCAACTGTCGGCTAGGCTAAATGCAGGTTCGCGCCACTGCTCAAGGGGAAGTGCAAACGCAAAGATATTTTTAGCGGCCACATAGCTAAAGACCACTAATAGTGCAATTAACAGTTTTTTACTGCGTGTTTTAGCCGTAGCCGTACCATGCTGATTAGCAAGCAAAATGGTTAATGCTGAGGCTAAAAGCAACCAAATACTTACCGCTCCCTGATAAGAGCTAATAACCCATGCTGCGCCAACTATTATTATTGAAATTAACGCACCTGTTAACCAAGCAAAGCATGTGGGTGATTGTTTTGGAATATGGCGGCGGATAAGATCTTCATTTACGCCATTACCTGAGTTTAAAAATGCGAAAGCTTTATAAGTCGAATGGGTAACAAGGTGAAGCAGAGCCAGTTCAAATAATCCCAGCGCACACTCTACCAGCATCAACCCCATTTGCGCACTGGTAGACCAAGCAAGCCGAACTTTAACGCTTATTCGGGTGGTCATTATTAATGCGCTGATCACTGTAGTTAAGCCAGCAACAATTAAAATTAACCATTGTGCTGCGCTAGCTTGAATAAACAAAGGCGCAAATAAAATTAATAAAAAGCCTCCTAAATTAATGACTCCGGCATGTAATAAAGCGCTCACCGGTGTGGGTACTTCAACCACTTTAATTAGCCAGCCGTGTATTGGGAGTTGAGCGCATTTTATTAAAGCCGCAAAGGCAATTAAAAAAGCAGCGACTTGCTCTGCAAAAGACAGTGGTAGCGTGGTGGTGTTATAAAAGGCGGTTATATCAGTTATGTACAGACTATTGTGAATGAACCACAAAATACCAAATGCAATCAGTAATAAGGATTCGGCAACACGTGCCACAATAAATTTTTTATGGGCGGCGAGCACCGCTCGAGGGCGCTCAGGGTAAAACATTAATAGTTTATGTAGTGCTAAACTTATCGCCACCCAGCCTAGCCAAAATAGCGCTAAGTGGTTGCTCATAACCACAACTAATACGGCAGTGATGGTAAGTAATAGCCATCGCCAAAAGTAGTTTACACGTGGCTCACCTTGCATATAGTGCTTACAAAAGCGAATCAATATCAGCGTGATAAATAATATAAGCCCCAGCATAATAATTCGGGTCATGGTCAGCGATAAGAAACTGAGTAAATCAAAAGCATAAATTTGATGAAGCGTAATAGCTGTTATAAATGCAATGCTATTAAACACCATTACTTTAAACAGCACATGACCATTTGAAGCGCGCGATTGTTGGCCAATTAACCAGGCTGCTATAAATGTGCTCAAAGGCATTATTAGCAGTAACAACGAAATAATATACTCACTCATTCAGTGCTCCTTATTTAGTGATCAAAGTATGGCAAACTAGATAACTAAATAAAAATAGATATAATGCATGTAAACGTTCTATAAAAGAGAACAATAATGAGCCGTTTAAATTATCATCATTTATATTATTTTTGGTCGGTTGCTCGTATTGGTAACTTAACCCAAGCGGCGAAAGAGCTGCATTTGTCGCAGTCAGCGCTCTCTACGCAAATAAAACAATTAGAACACACCATTAATATTGAGTTATTTGAACGTAAAGGCCGCACACTCGCATTAACCGATATGGGAAAGCGGGTGCAAATGTACGCCAACGATATATTCACCAAAGGGGAAGAACTGTCTTCTTTTATTCACAAAGGGCTGATTTCCCAAACCCAGCATTTATCAATCGGGGTGCTTAATACGCTCTCGCGTAACTTTATCGAAGAGTTTATAAATCCCTTAATGAGCAATGACGAAGTGCGCTTTTCGCTGACTGCAGGGCGTATGGATGGGCTGTTAAATGGCTTGGCCGAACACGAACTGGATTTAGTTTTAACTAATAAACCCATCGGGCTTGAGCACTACGATCAGCTTTGGCAAAGTCAGTTGGTATCTCGCCAGCCATTAGCCATAGTGGGTCCAGCTGATAAAAAAATACGTGGCCAATTTCCAGCAGGTTACACGGATGCACAGTGGGTGTTACCCGCTAAAACCTCAGCTATTAGAGACTCATTTAATGCTTTGTGTGCTCGTTGGCAGTATCAGCCAAAAATAAAAGCAGAGGCTGATGATATGGCTATGCTGCGATTACTTGCCCGTGATAGTGGTGCGTTATCGGTATTGCCATCAGTTGTAGTAAAGGATGAAATTGAACAAGGCCTACTGGTTGAATATCAGCGTTTACCCGATGCTTTCGAACACTTCTATGCCATTACCGCGCAGCGAAAATTTGTACCAGACATATTAAAGTCGCTGCTTGCCAAAACCTGCTAATTACTTTTAAAAAATGTTTTTGCGTTAATACTTTATATTTGAATAATAAAAAAATAATTAAAGCTTTTAATTCGTTGGCCGATACCGTACTTATATTGTACTGAAGATTAAGGATAATCATGGTTAATAAACTACAAGGCAATTATGCTAACTTAAATGCGTTGCTTGCCCAATCGGTCAATAATTCAAACCAAACCAGTATGCTCACAGGTTTGCAATCGCGTGCTCACTTAGCGCCAAGTTCGGCAACAATCACTGATGAAATGCTTAGTCAGTTTAGTGACCAACAAGTCGATGAAATACTTAATCAGCAATTATCCTCGTTACTCACGATTTCCAGCGCACCCAGTGGCTCAAATTATAAGCTCTCTAGTGAAGAGGTTGCACTACGTACGGTAATAAGCTCTCAGCAAGAGGGCTTATTAAAAAACGAACGTAGCGATCAGTTAATTGAGCGCTTAAATTCTTCTGTAAAAAATATCCAAGGTGCTTATGCCAACACTAGCGATATTTTATCAAACTTGGGGCAACTGGGGTTTAATCAAAAAACATTTTTAGCATCTAGCCAACAGCGTGTTGAACGCTCACTTAATCCTTTCATGGAAAGCTTTAATCGCGAGCGATTTGAAGACGATGATAACTATGGGTTTGAGCTTTCGGTAAAAACCAAAGAAGGTGATGTTATCAATATCGCCTTTCATTCTGCGCAAGGTTATGATGAGGAAACAGGCGAAACCACTGACGAATTTAGCATAAGTTATGAAGTAGATGGCGACTTATCTGAGACTGAACACCAAGCATTAACGCAAGTACTTTCTGGTGTTGGTGAAATGGCGGATGAATTTTTTAAGGCTAAACAAAGCGCTTACAGTCGTTACGTACCCGCAAACCAAGCTGATTTAGATTTAAGTTTTCTGAGCAATTTTGATAATAAAGAACTTTCGGGTTTTGATTTGTACTTTTCAACGTCAGAGGGAAATACTGTCGATGCTGATGGAGCGCTCCTTGGAATAGATAATGAGCTTAATTTAAGTTATACCCTTGATGAGGATTCTGAGCAGCAAATACTGGAGTTTGAATCGGTAAACGGACAAAACAATATTGATTTTTCGCTTGATATGTCAACCATTGGGGCTCAAGACAAAAGCCAAATGCAACAATACATAAAAGCGCTCGATAAAAGCTTAGAAGATAGCCAGCTCAATAGCTCTGAGAAAAGTACACGTTCTGCGTTTGGTCACAAAAGTGATGAAGTGATGAAACAAGGGTTGGCTGTTTTTAAAAGTGCGTTTAGTAGTATGTCATCAGCTGCTGAGCGCTATAGTGAAATTGAGTCGGTTGCTACAAAGCAGTTTACTAATGGACGCGAGCTTGTCGCTAATTTAGTTGACAACATGATCACCAAAGATCCGCGCTACCAAGGGCTAGGTAGCAGTAATAAAAATTCCTTAGGTGATGGTATTTCTAAGTTAGCTGATTTTGATGCAAAATTCTCTTTTGCAATGGATCAGGGGGATTACATAGCAACAAGTACCACAAAGCTGAGTCAAAATACAGAACACCAAAAATCAGCAGGGTTAACTGGGGTTACTCAAGATAAAACGGCGAGTACGCGTTTTAATTATGAAGAAGGTAACCGCTCTGACATCCCTCCTGATTATTATGATAAACAAGAAAATTACACTATTGGTACCGCTGTAAAAAATAACGAATTGGTTGCCCTTGATCAGGCTCATGAGGTGGATGTAGATAAAAAAGTGTATCAGTTTAATCCCGAAATATCTCAATACGAGCTAAAAAAAGAATTGAAAGAAACCAGCACCAGTGAGAGTAATATTCGTCTTATTAACGATATTTGGCTCGAGAAAAATGAAGATAGTCATCGTATGGATGAAAGAAAACGACTCAGTGGTGTGGGGGCGTCGAACGAGTTTAGAACAACATCGAGTTATTCACATACGCAATTAGTGACGTTAATTGGTGATTTAGATAAATTAGAACAAAACAAAGAAGTCAAACGTGAGTACTTAGCCGTTTTATCACAAGTGGATGATTTTATGGATAAAAGCAAGTAACTTTTATTTACTTAAGCTCGATTGTGGGTATAGTAACTAAAACACTATTTAAGTATAAGATTATGTTTAAACAATTAATTTTTCTTTTAATGTTGAGTTTACCACTGGCAGTGAATGCAACGCTCAAACCACACTCGGACGCTATTTCTGCTAAGCGTTTATTAAGCGAGCACGATAAATTTGCTAAACAATACCAAGCATTTCCGCCCACACCGCAAGACGTTGCATTGATGCAAAAACTAGCAGGTAAAGAGGTGTTAGTGCTTTTAGGTACGTGGTGTCATGACAGTGCCCGTGAAGTACCTCGATTAATAAAGTTACTCGATGAATCGAAGGTCAAACTCTCGAAAATAACTTTTGTTACAATCGGTTATGACAAACGTGATGAAGCAGGTATTGCCCTGGCGCATGACTTACAATATACCCCCACTTTTATTGTTAAGCATAACGGGGTTGAAGTTAACCGCGTAGTAGAAAAACCCAGCGGCACTCTCGCCCAAGCTTTAACCTTAGGCTTATAACGAGAGTCAGCTAGCCAATATCATGTTCGAGGTTTATTTTTACACTGGCCAATCAGCGGCGTCTAAGTCATCTAATTGTGCATCGCAATGCTCATTTCCTTGCCACTTGGCAATGTATACACCGTGAGGATCATATTGCTGAGTTTGTTTTTGCAAATTAAAGTGACGTCCGCCGCGCGGATCGACACCAACTCCAGCAATATATTGCCAATTACCCCAATTTGACGCCATATCGTAATCGATTAACTGTTGCTCAAAGTAAGCCGCACCATAACGCCAGTCTAGTTGTAGTTCGTTTACTAAACAGCTAGCAACGATTTGTCTTGAGCGATTGCTAATAAAGCCCGTTGCGTTTAGCTCTTTCATAATGGCATTAACTAACGGGTAAGGTGTACTGCCTTGGCACCATTTAGCAAAGCGATTCGGGCTAAACGTGGTGAGTGGCGAGCTTTGTTTCTTACCTTTAAAGGTAAATAACTGATGCTTAACATTAATCGCATGCCACTTGAAATACTCACGCCAGAGCAATTCAAACTTGATCCAGTAAGTTGACTCGTTTGCTCCATACTGCGTTTCATAAGCATCTACAGCACAAAAAACTTGCTTGGCACTAATACAGCCAAAAGCCAGCCAACTACTAAATTTTGTTGAGTTATCAAAGCCATCCAGCTCATTGCGAGTGATTTTATAGCTACTCGGTAAAGCCGATGAAAAGTACTGCTGGCAGTGCTCAAGCGCAACCTGATGCCCACCAAGTAATTGTGTATTCCCTGTTGCTGGCTTTTCTATCGGTTGTTTTGCGCAAAGTATAATAGGTGGAGGCAATCTTGCCGCTGAAAATGTATGTGTGGCTAAACTAATTTCTGCCGCTTCGATCTTTTTTCTAAAAGGTGTAAAGCCGGTTGGTAAATTAGCTAGTTCAAAGGGCAGTTGCTGTTGTTGATATAAAGTATCTTGCATCACAGATTTAAATACCACAGTCGTGCATTTTGACTTAAGAGCACTAATTTGGCGTTGCTCATATACACCTATTTGCTGGCTATATACAACTTCGTCAATGCTAAGCTCATTAATACGCTGTGTTAATACCTCAACTGGATCGCCTTCAATAATATGTAAAGTTTGGCCAAGCTCTAAAACAGACTCCTGTAGCTCATATAGGCTTTGCATTAAAAAGCGTTGTTTGTGGACACCAGAGGGTTTTTGTTGGTAGTTATTGCTTTTAAACCAAGCAGGGTTAATCACAAAGACCAGGTCCAACTCACATTGTTGTTGTGATAAATCATTGAGTATGGGGTTGTCGTCAATGCGCAAGTCATTTTGCAGCCAATACAGAATACGTTTTTTCATACTTATGCTCTGGTTTTTTAAAATCATTTATTTTACGAAGCAAAAGCGAGCAGAGATTAGTTTTGAGGTGTTTAATAGGGCTTTAAAAAGAGGCGATAATAATACCGCCTCTCAATTTGTTTCCGTTGTATCTTAGATAGCTAATTCTTGCTGTGCTATCCAGTCGTTAATTACATCTTCAAGTACCGCCATAGGAAGTGAACCTTGACCAATAACGGTGTCGTGAAAGCTGCGTATATCAAATTTAGCGCCTAGCTGTTTTTCGGCTTTTGCACGCAGTTCGCGTATTTTAATTTCGCCCATTTTGTATGAAAGCGCTTGGCCTGGCCATGAAATATAGCGGTCTATTTGATCCTCCACGGCGCTTTGTGGCAAGGCGGTATGATCAGCCAAATAATCAATCGCCTTTTGGCGGCTCCAGCCAAAGGCATGAATGCCGGTATCAACCACTAAGCGCACTGCGCGCCACATTTCGTAGCCTAAACGACCAAAGTCACTGTATGGACTTTGGTAAAAGCCCGCTTCTTTACCTAAACGCTCTGTATAAAGTGCCCAGCCCTCGCCAAATGCTGAGTGACTCAGTGTACGTCTAAATTCAGGAACGTCTAACTCCATTGCAATGGCGTTTTGTAAATGATGCCCAGGAATAGCTTCGTGCAGGCTAAGTGCTTCTAAATTATATAAAGGCTGCAATTTAGGTGTTGAGGCTAAAAAGTAAGTGCCAGGTGAGCGGTTATCTGGCGGTGGCATATAAAACGCACCACGACTCGCTGAGCCTTTTATAGTAAAGGTGTTACGCGGTAAATGGCCAAAGTAAGTGGGGAGTTTGCCATACATTTTTTGCGTTATAAAAGCGGTTTTTTCTAGCAAGTCTTGGGCGTCTTTTGCGTAAAATTGCTCATCGGTTGCTAAAAATTTTAAAAAGTCGCTGTAGCTGCCTTCAAAACCAACGCTATCAATAATGGCTTGCATTTGTGCTTTAATGCGCGCCACTTCTTTTAGACCAAGTTGATGAATTTGTTTAGGAGTAGCATTAGTGGTGGTGTAGTAATTAACCGTGTACTTGTAATAATCAAGGCCACCTTTGATGCTTGCAATACCCGGCTGCGTTCTACAGTGCGGCATATATTCGTTTTCAAAAAAGTCGTAAAAGTGCTCGTAAGCAGGCACAACTTTTGAGGCAATTATTGTTTTAGCTTTATTTTGGTAAGTTTCTTTTTGCGCTGCAGTAAATGTATTAGGGATGCGGGTAAATGGCTCATATAAGGCGCTATTCTCAGGTTGTTTAACTATATGAGCGTTAATGCTTTGGCCATAATTTTTAAACGTTTCGCAGTAATGTGTAAAACCGGTTTGAATGCCTTGTTTCATTAAATTAATGTTTTGCTGATTAAAACGAGGGTAGTCACTAAGGCTAACTAAAAATGCATCGTAATCCTCAGCAGTTAAAAAGGCCATGTTAGCTGGCGCTTCTGCAAAGTAAGTATGCCAGCCACTTAAAAAATTAATCGGAAAATACTTATCTTGATAAAGGTAGCTTTGCTGCTCTGTTTCTCGCTCATATTTAAATAAGCGGTAGTTCATTAGCTGCTCGCTATTGAGTGTTTTTGGGTCAATGCTGGCTAAGCTTTTTAGTACGCTGTTGTTGTAAGCTTGGCGCTTAGCAATGGCTTGCTCACTCCAATTTGGCAATGTGCCGTTTGGTTTCCAACCGTCTGGATCGGTTCTAAAAAATATTTTTTCTGCTTTCGCATTTTCCCAATGGTTATCAATAATGGTTGTTAAGTCGCTGCTACTGTCGGCTAAGCTTGGCAGCGAGGTGGCTGCTAAACAAATAGCTAAAATTGTTTTTTTAAACATGTTGAATTTCACTTTTTAGAGTTTTAATTGTTATTCATGCGCGTGCCTATTTTACGATAATAACAAGTTCACTCAATTAATGCGTTGGTTTTTAACAGCAGTCTAGCTTATTGTTTTACTGGTGTTTAAAATAAAACATATTGGAGTAGCGATATTTAATAACGTATTTTGCTAACTGATAAGGCGAATAGCCAACACCCAAATATTTATTGAGCATTTCATGCTTAGCTTTGCAGGTTCGAAATCCGATTATGATGAAGAAAAATGGATTGGGATTACTCGCTGTACTTGGAAAAAAATGTCAGATAATGCACATGAGTTTGTATTGGCAGGTCACACACCACTAATTGGCCTGATACACAAAGCGTTAGAATAACTATTTAACTTTAGGTATTAAAATAAAAAGGATTTTGAAAATGTTGTGCCCTCGTACGAATACACCATTGGAGTCTATATTAGTTGGCGGTATCACTGTTTATACATCGTCGTTAGGAGGCGTTTTTTTCGATAACAGCCAAATTTTTAAATTTAGCTCGCCAGAGTTAAAACATGGTCAGGTTTTACTTAAGTATTTAAGTAATTATGCCGAAGGTGAGGGGGAAGTCGCAATGCGAGTAAATTGCCCTAAATGCCCAAGCATAGTGATGATGCGTAGGTATTTTTCACCGCTAAAAGCAGTTGAAATAGATGAGTGCCCTAGCTGTGCGGGAATATGGCTTGATAGTGGCGAATTAAGCAAAATACATGAAAACCATTTAACACCCAAAGAACGAAAACTGCTAGCCCACGAAATGGCCACCAATCATGGGTTTATAACTATTAAAACGCCAAAATCGAAATATTATCCTAAAGCGCCTAAAAACCTTCAAGGCACCACAGTTGAACGGCTGGTGCAATTGGCATTACTTAATTTTGAATCATAAAAAACGGCGTACTATAAAGTACACCGTTTTATTAAACTGACTTAATCAAAATCGTTATGACTTATTGCGGTTTTCTTTACTAAACGCGCGAATTTTACGTTTTTGCGACAGGGTTACTTTATTAGTGCGCCCTGCAAATGGGTTATCGCCTTCTCTAAATTCAATTTTGATTGGCGTACCCATAATTTTTAGTGCTTTACGATAGTAGTTCATGAGGTAGCGTTTGTAGCTATCAGGTAAGTCATGTACTTGGTTACCATGAATAACGATACGTGGCGGATTGTAGCCCCCAGCATGCGCATACTTAAGCTTAACACGACGTCCACGAACAAGTGGTGGCTGATGGTCGGCCTGTGCCATGTCCATAATACGACGCAACATAGCAGTACTAATCCGCTTAGTTGCCGACTCATACGCTTCGTCAACTGATTCAAATAAATGACCAACACCAGTACCATGCAGAGCAGAGATAAAGTGTAGGCGGGCAAAATCAATAAAGCCTAAACGACGATCAAGCTCAGTCTTAATACGGTCTTTAACGTAGTTATCTAGACCATCCCACTTATTCACGGCAATAACTAATGAGCGCCCTGAGTTAAGCGCAAAACCTAACAGGCTTAAGTCTTGATCAGAAATACCATCGCGGGCATCAACCACTAATAACACGACGTTACAATCTTCGATTGCTTGTAGCGTTTTAATGACTGAGAATTTCTCAACCACGTCACTTACTTTTTTACGTTTACGCACACCAGCGGTATCGATAAGAATATATTCTTTATCGTTACGGGTCATCGGAATGTAAATTGAGTCGCGGGTTGTACCTGGCATATCGTATACAATAACACGGTCTTCACCTAGTATACGGTTAGTAAGGGTTGACTTACCTACATTTGGACGACCAATAATTGCCAGCTTTACCGGCTTGTCGGCAAACGCTTGGTGATCGGTGTCATCTTCTTGATATAAGTCGATAAGTTCTTCATCGTCATCGGCTACATCTTCATCAAGAGCGGCAAGTTCAGCAATAACAGGCTGAAGAGTTTGCTCAAGCAGTAAAGTAATACCACGGCCATGTGCGGCAGCGATATGATGAACTTCACCAAGTGAAAGTTGATAAAATTCAGCACAGTTTGAGTCGGCATCAATGCCGTCTGTTTTATTGGCAACAACAAAACATTTTTTCTCTTGCTTACGTAAGTGGTTAGCAATAGCTTGATCAGCCACTGTCATACCCACGCGAGCATCAACTAAAAATAAAACAATATCCGCTTCTTCAATGGCTAGTAATGACTGATCAGCCATTTCGGTTTCGATACCTTCTTCTGAACCATCAATACCGCCCGTATCTACCACGATAAATTCAAAGCCATCGTAATTTGCTTGGCCATATTTTCTATCACGCGTTAAGCCAGGAAAGTCGGCAACGAGTGCATCACGAGTACGTGTTAAACGGTTAAATAATGTGGATTTGCCCACATTGGGTCGCCCTACAAGAGCGATCACGGGAAGCATAAACTACCTCTTTAAAAAACAACAAAAGGCTTCGCAGTGCGAAGCCTTACAAAAAATAATTAACTATTAGTGCCTTACACTAATAGTAGACAGTTAGTTCGGTATTTTTACCGCGCTAACTTCACCATCGCGGGTGTATAAAATCAATTTATCGTCAGCGACAACGGGCTCAACAAAAAAACCTGAGCTGTCAAAGTCTTCACGAGATACTAGCTCGCCAGTTTCTTTATTTAACCAATGCAAATTGCCTTCTTGGTCACCTAACGCTAAATAATTACCGGCAACCGCTGGACCTGTTAAGTACCAGCCACGTAGAGCGGGTTGGCTCCAACGTTCAATGCCTGAATCCTTATCAAGTGCATAAACAACGCCGTTACTATCAACAACGTAAATTGTTTGCAAATCCATGCTAATTTCACGGTAGCTGCTGTATTCACGTTTCCATACAACATTACCTGAACGAATATCTACTGCTGATAAGTTACCATTGTATGCAATAGCGTAAGCAAATGGACCGCTAATGATCGGCTGCGTATCTACATCAACTAAACGTTCAAACTCTGATGCGCCTTTTGGCACTGCAATTTCTGCACTCCATGCCGAGTAGCCACTCTCAGAAATTAAAACACTTAACTTACCTGTTTCTAGGCCTAGTAACACACCACCGTTAGCCACAGTAGGTGAGCTTTGACCGCGTAAAGTCAGCGGTGGCACTTCTTGCTCAAAGCTCCAGCGTTCTTCACCAGTATCTGGGTGAAGCGCAAGTAACTTACCTGAGGCTAAATTTACAAAGATTAAGCCATCACCTGCAGCGGGTTTAGAGAGTGATTCGCCAGGTACTTTTTTACGCCAGATTTCTTTACCAGTCTCACGGTCAAGTGCAATTACATAACCATGTTCAGAGCCTAAATAGATTTTACCATAAGCTTGTAATATTCCGCCTGATAATTTTGCACTATCGTTATCGCTCCAAGGCCAAAACGATAAATCTTGGCGAACGTCGGTTTCCCATTGGGTATCGCCATTGGCAAGTGATAAGGCTTCTACTTGGCCTTCACGGCTAGCAACATACACTGTCTCTTTATAAACAGCAGGTGATAAGCGTGAAAAGTAATGCTCTACACCACTACCAATTGATTCTTGCCATACCACATCAGTTTCAAATTGATTGGCTATTTCTGGAAGCACCAGTTCTTCTTCGTCATCACTTGAAGAACACCCCATTAGGGTTGCCATACATAGGGCAAGCGTTGCTGTTGTTATTTTTCTCATGCCTAAAACCTTATGCCGCTGGGCTAGTTACTGCTAGGTCATCTAACTTAATTTGTAAAAGAGGATTACTCGTTAATCCACCTGCATCAACAGCAGCTTGGTAAGCTACGCGTGCTTGCTCTTTATTGCCTTGTTGAGTGTAAATATCACCTTTTAATTCAGCCACATTTGCGTTAAATGCTTCAGGAAGAGGAGCATTTAATGTACTCAATGCATCATCGTATTGCTGCTGAGCAATTTGCACACGTGCTAAACGTGTTGTTGCAATGGCTTTAAGCTGGGCGTTATCAACGTTAGTTACGATCCAGCTTAATTTTTCATTTGCTAAATCTAAGTTTTGGGCATCTACAGCTTCTTTTGCAGCAACAAATGCCGCTAGAGTTGCGTACTGAGTGTCTTTGTTTTCACTGATAAATGCATCAGCAGACGCTAATACGCTGTCGCTTTCAACAAGCTTAGTGTATGCATCAGATGCTTGCTCTGCGGTCGTTATTTGATTTTGGTTGTATGCTTTCCAGCCATATAAACCACCTAAACCAACAATAACGCCTAACGCTAGTGAAAGGCCGTTTTCACGAAAAAAGCGTTTAATTGCTTCTGCTTGTTGTTCTTCTGTTGAATAAATTTCCATGCTTACCTCTGTTAAAGCGCTTCACTACTTACGCTTTATATAATTTAGCTATTAATTAGTTCTGCAAGTAACGTTTTAGCTTGTTCTAGTTCTAGTGTGACTTGTTCTTTACGTTCACGTAAGTATTTAATAGTCACAACGCCTTGCTCTAATTCATCTTCACCGATAATAATTGCGACGAGAGCATCGCTTTTATCAGCACGTTTAAGTTGTTTTTTAAAGTTACCACCGCCAGCGTGCACCATTACGCGTAATCCAGGTACATCACGACGTAAGGTAGATGCAATTATAGGCGCTTGAATACTAGCTTTGTCGCCCATAGCTGCTAAATATACATCAGCACTACGGCGTATGTCACCTACACATTCAAGTGCTTGAAGCAGTAAAACCAAGCGCTCTAAACCCATCGCGAAACCTACCGCAGGGGTTGATTTACCGCCTAATTGTTCTACTAAACCATCATAACGACCACCAGCACATACAGTACCTTGTGCACCTAAGCTGTCGGTTACCCATTCAAATACAGTGCGGTTGTAATAATCTAAGCCACGTACCAGCTTTTCATTAACCGTGTATTTGACGCCTGCGGCATCTAATCGTTCACATAAATTTTCAAAATGTTCTTTTGATTCAGCATCTAAATGTTCAGATAACTTTGGTGCATCGACTAAGATTGCCTGAATGTCTGGATTTTTAGTATCCAAAACGCGCAGTGGGTTAGAGTACATACGACGTTTTGAATCTTCATCTAGTACATCGGTATGTTGTTCTAAAAAGGCGATTAAGGCATCGCGGTACTGTGCGCGAGCTTCGTTTGAACCTAATGAATTAAGTTCTAAACGCACATGGTCAGTAATGCCAAATGCTTCCCAAAGTTGCGCCGTGAGTAAAATAACTTCGGCGTCAATATCGGCGCTGGCAATACCAAAAGTCTCTAAACCAAACTGATGAAATTGACGGTAACGACCTTTTTGTGGGCGTTCATGGCGAAACATAGGGCCCATGTACCAAAGGCGTTGTTCTTGATTGTATAACAGGCCATTTTCGTTACCTGCACGTACACACACTGCAGTCCCTTCCGGGCGCAAGGTTAAATTGTCGCCGTTACGATCGGCAAAGGTGTACATTTCTTTTTCTACTATATCGGTTACTTCACCAATAGAGCGTTTAAATAGGTCGGTTGATTCTACAATTGGAAAACGAATTTCTTGATAACCAAACGATGATACGGTCTCGCGTAAAATGTGTTCTACTTTCTGCCAAACTTGCGTATCGCCTGGCAGGCAATCGTTCATACCGCGAACTGCCTGAATTTGTTTTGCCACTGATAAATCCTAAATCTGTTTATGTGCAACCCTGGGCTGCAACCACGTAAAACTAAAAAATCGACCCTGCATTATAACCTTAACTATAAGGTAATTGCGAGCGTAGCGGAGCGTACGTAATTTATACTACGTTGTGAATACCGCGACTAAAAAAGGTCATTTAAATACATAGTGTTGTAACAACACATCACTCTACGATTTTTATGTCGATTGGAGTTTGTTGTTGCTTCTGTTCAATGAAATCGCGTACATAGCCTTCAAGTTGATCAACAATATTATTGTTATCAATACGGGCTTTTTGGCGTTCGCCATTAATGTATAAACCTGAGCGACGGTTTGCGCCGGCAAGGCCAATATCACTCACTAATGCTTCGCCTGGTCCATTAACCACACAGCCAATGACTGACACTGAAACTGGCTCAATAATATCTTCTAAACGCTCTTCAAGTTGATTCATGGTGCTTACTACATCAAACTCTTGGCGTGAACAGCTAGGGCAAGCAATAAAATTAATGCCGCGAGAGCGAATACGCAATGATTTTAATATATCAAAGCCTACTTTTATTTCTTGAACTGGATCCGCTGCTAGTGATACACGCAGCGTGTCACCAATACCTTCAGCTAATAACATGCCTAAACCAACAGCCGATTTAACTGAACCAGAGCGCATGCCGCCTGCTTCAGTAATGCCTAAATGCAGTGGCTGATCGATCTCTTTTGCAAGTAGACGATACGCGCCAACTGCTAAAAATACGTCTGACGCTTTCACCGAAATTTTAAATTGGTCAAAGTCTAAGCGACGTAATATATCTACATGGCGCATTGCCGATTCAAGTAGAGCTTCAGGTGTTGGCTCGCCGTATTTTTCTTGTAGGTCGCGCTCAAGTGAGCCGCCATTTACGCCAATACGAATTGGAATGTTATGCTCTCGAGCTGAGTCGACAACCGCTCTAATACGCTCTTCACTGCCAATGTTTCCTGGATTAATACGTAAACAATCAACGCCATACTTTGCTACTTTTAATGCAATACGGTAGTCAAAGTGAATATCAGCAACCAGCGGTATCGATACCTGCTCTTTAATGCTTTTAAATGCTTCAGCTGCATCCATAGTTGGTACAGATACACGCACTATGTCAGCACCGGCATCTTGAATCGCTTGAATTTGAGCTACAGTGGCATCAATGTCCATGGTGTCTGTGTTGGTCATTGACTGCACGGCAATTGGTGCACCATCACCAATTGGAACATTACCCACATTAATGCGGGTGGATTTTCTGCGTTTTATAGGAGATTCTGAAAACATAGCGACTACTCTGCTAAGGGTAATTTAAATTTAGCTAAACGGTTTTTAGGAAAAGCCGAAATATCAACTGGCTCACCATTTAGGGTAATACGAACAACATCGTGCTTGCCTAATACTACTGAAAAAGGTGCTACACCGGTTAGGGTCATTTCGTAGCCTGCTTTTTTTACACCAAATGCAATTTTCTCATCGTTGGCATCGTGGATTTCAACCCAGCTTTCGTCATTAAACATCATAATAATGGTGCTTAAATCACTGTTTGTTAGTTCACTTTGGCTTTGTGCATCGTTAAGGGGCGCAGCCTGAATTGTTTGTTGTTCATTGATTACGGCTGAGTTTGCTTGTGGTGCAGGCTCAATCTCATTTGATTGTGCTTCATCGGCAGCTTCTGCTAACAGTTTTGTGCTTTCTTGTTGCTCCGAGATGAGCGAATTATTTGCATTAATAGTGTTAGTTTGTTCATCAATAGGCATTGCATTTTGCCACCACCATACGGCTGATGAGCCAATAACAATGGCTAAAATTAAATAACTTACCGTCATTAGTCGGCTGTCATGGGCTTCTTTTTCTGTACGTCTTGAAAAGCTTTGCATATCTACAGGCTTATCTGATGTGCTATAGGCTGGCAGCATAGTTAAAATAGCAGTGCTATCAATGTTTAGCGTGCGACAATAATTTTTTATGTAGCCTTTAACAAATGTTTTTGCGCCTAGTAAATGATATTCGTCGTTTTCAATATGCTCAACCTGCGATTCAGTCAACTTTAATAATGATGCAATCTTAGCAAGGCTAATGTTTGCATTTTCTCTATGTGTTTTTAGTATTTGACCTACAGAGGGTTCATCGTTCTGCGGTTGTGTATTATCTTCATTCATAATGTGTATCAGTTTGGATCCACTAGTAAAAGTTTATGTTTTGGCTTAACAACCAGAGTAAGACTTCGTTTTTATTTTTTGGTATTCGTTAATTCTTGTTACTAAGGCGCACTATAAAAAGGGACTACATGAAATATCTTAAAAACTATACCGTGTTTAGATAAAATTTATGTGTTTTTAAGTCCTTTAATACACCTTATTCGTAGTAGTCTAGCATTGTATCACACTGAAATGCTAAATTGCTTTACCCTAAAACAGGCTTTTACACATCATCCTTAAGGCTATATTTTGGTTTACAGCTAAAAGGTGTGTAATTATCTAGCGTATTTTTTTAGTTTGCTCACCTGACGCTTCGCTATTTGAAGTCGGTATGGGGCTTTTTTTACGAATAACCTTTATTTTCGGCTCAGCAATAATTTGATTGTTATTATTGCTTTCTTGTAATTCATCTAACTGTGCTTGGCGATATTTTTCACGTAGTACTTCAAATTCTGTTCGTCTTAACTGGTTATCGCGAATAGCGTTAGCTTGCATACTACTAGGGTAGGTTTGTAATAAGGTTGTCGCAATTTTTTCTGCTTCTTCAATTTTACCCATTCGTTGTTTAACCAAATAGCCAAGCAACAAAGCGCGAGAAGAAACTTGCGCGGTATCGTCATAACGTTTTATTAAGTTGCTGGCTTTGTACAAGTCGCTTTTTGCGTAATATAAAGCGGCTAAGCTTATTAATGTAGATGCGCGTTGTGAACTATGGTTTAGTGCTTGCTGAAAATAGCTTTCGGCGTTGGTGAAATCGTTAAACTCAATGGCACATAGAGCCAAATTTTCATAGCTTTGCGCTACACGAATATAACTAGGTATTTCAATCGCTTTTAAAAACTGATCGGTGGCGCGGTCATACTCATTAATACTGCACAAAAACGTGCCGTAGTTGTTTAAGGTGTTAGGATCATTTGGCTTAATGGCCAACGCTTTTTGATAGGCTTTGTCGGCTAATCCGTTCTCGCCAACTTGTTGGTAATAGTATGCTAAAGAGTAGTGTACTTCGGGTAAGTTTGGGGCGTACTCGCTGGCACGTTCTAAGTTATATTTAGCTTGAGAGTTATTGCCTGTATTTAAATACTGTAATGCCAATGCTATGCGCGTGCGAGCTGCACCATCGTTATTAATTTTATTCTCGAGGACCGGTTTATCGCTGCCGTTGTAACTATTTTCGGTAACACAACCGCTTAAAAACAGTGTTGATAGTGCTAACGTAAGTAAAAATCGCATTACTTTGTCTCTTTATTTATATCCATAACCTCTATCTTACCTCAAAGCCTTTGTGTTGCATCATTTATTTAAAAATAAACGATATATCACAAAGGCTCTTGATTACTCAAAAAATTAGGCTTGATGAATATTCACTGCAATTGCATTGTCATCACGCATTTTCTTTTTCGCCATACGCTTCGTACGGTCTACAACATCGCCAGCTAACTGACCACAGGCAGCGTCAATGTCATCCCCGCGAGTACGACGAACAATACAGGTAATACCCGCAGCTTGTAATACTTTAGAGAAACGATCAATTCTACTGTTGCTTGAACGAGTATATTCATTACCTGGGAATGGATTAAATGGAATAAGGTTAACCTTCGAGGGCGTTCCCTTTAACGTTTTAACCAGTTCATGAGCCTGATCGGTACTATCGTTAACGCCGTTAAGCATTACATATTCAATAGTCACATCTTTATTGGCTTTTGAACCGTCAATGTAACGACGACACGCAGCTAAAAACTCTTCAATTGGGTATTTTTTATTGATCGGTACTAAAATATCACGCAGGGCGTTATCTGGCGCATGCAGTGAAATTGCCAGTGCAACGTCTATTTTTTCTTTCAATAAATCAAGGGCAGGTACCACACCTGAAGTGCTTAATGTAACGCGGCGTTTAGATAAACCAAAGCCCCAGTCGTCCATCATTAATTCCATTGCAGGTACCACGTTTTTAACGTTAAGTAACGGCTCGCCCATACCCATCATCACTACGTTAGTGACAGGGCGCTTTTCGCTGTTGCCATCAAGGCCAATATCTTTGGCTACTCGCCATACTTGGCCGATAATTTCAGACACTTTTAAGTTACGGTTAAAGCCTTGTTGCGCAGTAGAACAAAATGTACATTCTAGTGCACAGCCCACTTGAGAAGATACACACAAGGTGGCGCGATCTTTTTCTGGGATCCACACGGCTTCAACTTCTTGACCGCCTTCTAGTACGAGTGCGTATTTGATGGTACCGTCGCTGGCTTGTTGGCGAACTGATATTTCTGGTGCAACAATTTCGCATTCATTTTTAAGCTTTTCTTTTAACTTTTTGTTTACGTTACTCATTTCGTCGAAATTATCTACGCCAAAATGATAAATCCATTTCATCACCTGATCGCCACGGAATGGCTTTTCACCGAATGATACAAATAGCTCACGCATTGCATCTCGGTTTAAATCTAATAAGTTAATCTTTTTTTGCTCGGTCATGTAACAACCTCAATCGGTGGCGGTGATGGTAAAAATTTACAAGGACGAATTGTACACAATTCATCCACTATAATCATTAAGTAAAACATCATAAATAAACGGCTAATACTTTACTTAATGACTAAAAAAGGGCTCGAAAGCCCTTTTCATACTTTGCATCACAGGGTTAGCTGTGAACTCGAATTAACGAGTACGTGGGCAAAGCTCTTCGTCAGCGAAGAAGTACGCGATTTCGCGAGCAGCAGATTCAACAGCATCAGAACCGTGAACCGCATTTTCGTCGATGCTATCAGCGTAGTCTGCACGTAAAGTGCCAGCTAGTGCTTCAGCAGGGTTAGTAGCACCCATGATTTCACGGTTTTTAAGAACAGCGTTTTCGCCTTCAAGAACGGTAACCATTACTGGGCCAGAAGTCATGAAAGATACTAAAGCGCCAAAGAAAGGACGTTCGCTGTGTTCAGCGTAGAAACCTTCAGCTTTCTCTTGTGAAAGGTGAACCATTTTAGCTGCAACGATTTTAAGACCCGCAGTTTCGAAACGGTTGTAGATTGCGCCGATGTGGTTTTTAGCAACTGCATCAGGTTTTACGATTGAAAAAGTACGCTCTAAAGCCATCTTTGTGCTCCAATAATTTAAATAAAAGGTTGAATATTAACGGGCGCGAATTATACGCGTTTTAGTCGAAAAAACCTAATTTATTCTACGTTGACGAATATTTTAATTTAACAACCTATACTTACTGAACTAAAAAAGTGGCTATAACGTTAATATGAGTTTATAAATTAGTGCCACATCTGATTTGTATTTTTTAGTCATAGCGATTTTCAATGCGTCTATCGACTCCAAATGCATGAAGAATACATGCAAACTTTAAGGTAAAAATATGTTTTTTAACCAACCTTTAAAAACTCAAATTGCTGATTTACAAAGTAAGCTTTCAGTGAGGGAGCAGGTTAAGCAAAGTTTAGACAGTGAAATGCTGGTATTAGAGCTTGATAAACAAGGCGCTATTTTAAGACAAAATAAAAACTTTGAGCGAGAGTTTAACTACTCAAATAATAAAATAATTAATAAAAACATTTTAGATTTCATCTCAGAAAATGCGAGAAATAACGCTGATTTTCATGCCTTTAAAAAAGCGTTAAGTAAAGCCGAACATTTTGCTGGCGCTATTCAAGTATCTCACGAAAACGGACAACGAGATTGGTTACGCTGTATTTTACACCCGATAAAAAATGAGCAAGGTCAGCTTGAGTATTTAACCCTGCATTGCACTGTGCTTACACAAATAATTGAAAGCTCGAGAGAAAACGAAGATTTAATCAAAGCATTGCATCGTTCAACAGCGGTTATTGAGTTCGATACTCAGGGTATGGTTCTGCGTGTTAATGACAACTTCTTAAAAAGTATGAGTTATTCAAGACAAGATGTGGTGGGCAAACATCATGGTATGTTCTGCGATGAGCAAGAAGCGAGTAGTAAAGAGTATCAAGTCTTCTGGCAACGTTTGCGCAATGGCGAGTTTATTGCGAGCAGATTTAAACGTATTGATAAGCACGGTCATGAGGTTTGGTTAGAAGCATCATATAATCCGATTTTTAATGAAGCCAATGAGCTCTACAAAGTAGTAAAATTTGCTACGGTGATCACTGATCAAGTAGAAAGAGAACTGGCCACAGAGCAAGCGGCAAATATTGCGCATGGCACTTCTATCGAAACTGACAATAACGCGGATAAAGGCGCAGAGGTGGTACAAAAAACTGTACAGGTTATGAACGAATTGTCGGTACAAATGGAGCAAGCTGCTCAAGAAATTTCAGCATTAGATAAACAATCGCAACTTATTGCGAGCATAGTGCAGAGTATTAGCAGCATTGCTGATCAAACTAATTTATTGGCGCTTAATGCGGCTATTGAGGCCGCGCGTGCTGGCGAGCAAGGCCGTGGGTTTGCTGTGGTGGCTGATGAAGTGCGTTTACTTGCTTCAAGAACCAGTAAAGCTACCGAAGAAATAGTGGATGTTGTACAGCAAAACCAAAATTTAACTCAATCAACCGTTGCTGTAATTGAGCAAGGTAAAAATAAAGCGCAACAAGGCTTAGACCTTTCCAAAGAATCTGGTGATGTAATGAGTGATATTAAAAAAGGCGCGCAACAAGTTGTTGATGCCGTTAGTCAATTCTCGAACCAATTAAGCAGTAAAAAATAACTTAAATCTGCTGCTCTTCATTTATTATCGTAGAAGAGAAATTTTGATGATCTTGATCAAGGTTTCTCTTTTGCCCCCTCATTATACTTGCGCGGTTTATTAATTATTCATGCAACCGACTTGAACTCGGTTCGATGTATGGAGCGCACATGTCAGCAGTTACTTCTTCAACCCCGTTTATTCCTGAACTACTTTGCCCAGCAGGTAGCTTAAAAAACATGCGTTATGCCTTTGCCTATGGGGCAGACGCTGTTTATGCAGGCCAACCTCGTTACAGTTTAAGGGTTCGCAACAACGAATTTGATTTAGATACATTACAAATAGGTATTAACGAAGCACATGCGCTAAATAAAAAGTTTTATGTAGTGTCTAATATTGCCCCACACAATGCGAAAGTAAAGTCGTATTTACGTGATATAGAGCCAGTAATTGCTATGAAGCCGGATGCATTGATCATGTCCGATCCGGGTTTAATAATGCTAGTACGTGAAAAGTGGCCCGATATGCCCATTCACCTTTCAGTACAAGCAAATGCAGTAAACTATGCCAGCGTATTGTTTTGGGCAAAGCAGGGGATTGAGCGAGTAATTTTGTCTCGCGAGTTATCGCTTGAAGAAATAAGTGAAATACGCACACTGTGCCCTGAAACCGAGCTAGAAGTATTTGTTCATGGTGCATTATGTATGGCCTATTCAGGGCGCTGTTTACTCTCAGGCTATATTAATAAGCGCGATCCTAACCAAGGCACGTGCACTAATGCGTGTCGTTGGGAATACGATGTTAAACCTGGCACTGAGAACGAAACCGGTGAAATGGTACATAAAATCGATCCTAAAACGGTTATACCTACGTTAGGTGAAGGCGCGCCAAGTAACGATGTATTTATGCTTGAAGAGCAAGGCCGCCCGGGTGAATACATGCCCGCATTTGAAGACGAGCATGGTACTTATATCATGAACTCAAAAGACTTACGCGCCGTGCAATACGTAGAGCAGCTAACAAAAATGGGGGTGCATAGCTTAAAAATAGAAGGGCGTACTAAGTCATTTTATTATGTTGCGCGTACCGCTCAGGTGTATCGTAAAGCGATTGACGATGCCGTTGCAGGTAAACCATTTGATGCAGACTTATTTAAAACTCTGGAGAACCTAGCGCACCGTGGTTACACCGAAGGATTTTTAAAGCGCCACGCCCACCAAGATTATCAGAATTACGAATACGGCCATTCAGTTTCTACCAAGCAGCAATTTGTAGGTGAAGTACTTGGTCGTAATGTTAATGGTTTAGTTGAAATAGATGTAAAAAATAAATTTTGTGTTGGTCATTCATTAGAGCTAATGACGCCAAAAGGCAATATTAGCTTTACCCTTGAGAGTATGGAAAACAAAAAAGGCGAAAGTATTACTGATGCTAAAGGCTCTGGCCATATCGTAAAAATTCCACTGCCTGACACTATCGATTTAGAGCACGCCATACTGATGCGCAACTTGGATGAAAACCAAGACACCCGCAATCCTTTCAAACAAGCTGTTTAACGGGTAAATCATGGCTCTACTCATAAATAGCAAATGCATTAACTGTGATATGTGCGATCCAGAGTGTCCAAATGAAGCAATTTATATGGGCGCTAAAATTTACCAAATAGACCCTGAAAAATGCACAGAATGTGTAGGTCATTACGACAAGCCAACGTGCGTCAGTGTATGCCCCATTGACTGCATAAAGCCCGATCCTAATCATCGAGAAAGTGTGGACGAACTGGCTGAAAAGTATGTGAGGTTGGTAGGTTAGTTGCTCAATAAGTAGATTAACGATCTGTTTTTATTAGAAAGCTAAGTGCATTGTAACTAATTAGTTGCTGTGATTGTTGTTATAGTTCTCAATATCTCAACAATTAAAGAAGGCTTTGTAGTGCACTTGAGCGAAACTAAAAGTATAAAGAGTTTCTTTGGTACCCGTGTTTATTTAAGTTAATGGCCGTAGCTTAAAATAATTTAATAGCAAAAAAAGTGAAGCCTCAAATATACAGTGTCATAAAGTATTATAGGTTTATTGAAAATAAGAGATGGCTTTATGAATACATTATACATTACAGGTGCTGGAGTAAGTGCTGCTAGTGGTATTCCTACTTTTCGTGGTGAGGATGGTTTTTGGACTATTGGTAGTAAAAACCATACGCCGATGGAAATGGCCACTCGTGCAATGTATGAAAATAATCCAAGTGAGTTTTTAGCTTGGTATTATCATCGCTTTGCAACTTATCGTCATCATGGTCCTAACGAAGTTCATCATTGGCTTAGTGATAAAAACTTAATAACTCAAAATATTGATGGGCTTGATGGTAAGGCGGGTAATAAAGATTACATTGCGATTCATGGTCGGCTTGATCAAATGACGCTGTTTCATCATCAGGGCGATGATGTCACACCACAAGCGACGCTATGGAGTAATGTTGATGAGAGCAACTTACATCGCTCTCTACTTGAGTTATTCAATATTGAAAACCATCAGCCAAAGCTTAATCATTCTTTAAAGCCCTTTGTATTGTTATTTGATGAATATTACACTGAGCTTTATCGTATTAGTGAAGCACAATCGCGGATGCTTACGGCTGATAAAATGGTATTTATGGGGACCTCTTTTAGTGTAAACATTACCCAAATGGCACTAGAGATTGCACGTAATTATGCTATTCCAATTGAAATTGTTGACCCTGAACCTACTCATGTACTGCACTCAAATGTAAGTTATAAAAAAATGACTGCATTGGAGTACATACAGCAACAAGGTTAACTAGGTAACTAGGTTATATATTGCTGCTGGTATACATAATTTATTATGCGTTATTAATAATCAGTACAGCTTACATTATGTTATTGTTGGCATTTAATTCACGCTGGTACTCGTTATTTTAGGTACTTAAATACATTATAAGAAGTCGGTAGCAATGTTAAGTATTTCTCTTGGGCCTTTAGTTATTTCCATTTCTCAGTTAATTATTTTTTTAGGGTTAGGCATTTTCTGGGGGCTTACCTATTTATTGACGCGTCAACACCCATTACAAAAAGCGATTTTAGACACAGTCTTTAAAGCGATTGTTGTGGGCTTTCTAGTCTCGCGTTTAGCGTTTGTGTTTACCATGTGGGATGCCTATCAAGGTAATTGGTGGCAGCTTTTTAATATTAGCGACGGTGGCTTTATTGGTTATTATGGCTGGCTCAGCGGTATAGTTGTTTTAGCGTTTTATGCGCGTGGTAAAAAAGCGGTAATGAAAAACTACGCTATTGCTGGGTTTGTAGGTTTTTGTTCAATGATTATTCCTAACTTTGCGCTGTCTATTTATCAAACGGGTGTGCAGTTACCACAGTCTGTTGTGCATAACATTCAAGGCCAGCAAGTTAACTTACAAAACTTTAAAGGTAAGCCGGTGGTTATTAACTTTTGGGCGTCGTGGTGTCCGCCGTGTCGAAAAGAAATGCCAGTGCTACAAGCGGCTCAAAAAAATAACCCAAATATTACGGTGGCGTTTGTCAATCAAGGTGAAGACTTACACACGGTAAAAGCGTTCCTTAATGAACAGCAACTCGACCTTAATCATGTGTTTTTTGACCAAAGCAGTAATGTGAGTCGCGAATCAGGTGCTGCGGGCTTACCAACCACTTTGTTTTATAATAGCCAAGGTGAGTTAGTTACTAGTCATATGGGAGAACTTTCTCATGCGAGTTTAGGTTATTATATTCAGGCTATTAGTGATAAAAAATAACAGTGCCTGTTGTTTGATCTAGTTACTCCTTCCTAAGCAGCTAAATAGTTATTTTGCTGCTTAACTTCTTGTTTATATTTGAATTGACTATTTATTGACAAGACATTCAGTTACTCATCAGTTTGCATTAACAAGCTATTAAGCTTGGTTATGTAAAATACAGCTACTTTTTTCGTACCATCTTTAGCTAGTACGATCATCTTTAAGTATTAACTGTATTTTAAATGGAACTGTTAAAACTATGACCGCTCATCGGAAAACCAACGCTTCACATCACTCACTCCCACTTTTTATTAAATCAACGCTGTGTATGTCTATTTTGTCTGTGATTAATCATGCATATGCTGATGAAGCAGCAGATAAAGCATTAAAAAGCAAAGATATGGAAGTAATTGAGGTACGCGGTATCCGTTCCAGTATGGCGGCTAATTTAGATATAAAGCGTTTGTCTAGCTCTGTGGTTGATGCAATTACAGCGGAAGATATTGGTAAGTTCCCTGATAAAAATGTCGCAGACTCATTACAACGCGTACCAGGGGTAGTGATTGACCGTGACGGAGGCGAGGGCTCATCGGTTAGTATTAGGGGGTTATCATCTGAACTCACCTTTTCTCAGCTAAATGGAAATTTTATTGCGTCATCACCAGGCGAGCCATCTCGTTCGTTTGATTATGCATTACTCCCCTCAGCCATGATTGAAAGCGTGGAAGTGTATAAATCACCAGAGGCACGTTTAGACGAAGGTGGTGTGGGCGGCACGGTATTAATGCATAGTCGTAAACCGCTAAGTATGGATGCAAACTCAGGGGTGATTAATATTGAAAGCACTTATGCCGATGTGACTGAAGAATCTGAGCCGCAAGTAACCGCACTTTATTCTTGGAAGAACGATGCTGATACTTTTGGTGTGTTGTTTGGTTACACCTCACAAAAACGCACTAACCGAACTCTTTCGGGTGGCACCGATGCAAATGTGTGGCGCTTTATTGGTGAAAACCCGGTTGATGTTAATGGCGCGCCGGTTGAAAACAATAATCAGTGGGGCTCAGTAAGCGATTCTCAGGGCAATAACTATGACAATGTCTGGTTTCCTCAAGTGGTTCGAGGTTCAATTGTAAACGAATTACGTGAGCGAGAAGGGATACAATTTAGCACGCAGTGGCGCCCAACTAGCCGAGTAGAAATTGGTTTTAACTATTTTGGATTTTCACTTGATAAAAATAGAACTGAGTCGGTGATTGATATACCTGAGTGGTCTTTAAATCCTGACTTTTTAACCGATGTAAGTTTGGATGAGTCGGGCACGATAGTTAATGGAATGCAATTTGATGCAGCTGCAAGTGGCATAGAAAATGATATGCAGTTGCCGTGGATGCGAGGCAGCTATGTGCGTGAAGAGTCAACCTCTGACACTTTTGATCTCAACTTAACCTACGAAGGTGATTACTTCAAAGCCCGTTTTGTGGCGGGTAATACACGTTCTGAAGGTGGCCCGAAAGAGAGTTGGGAAGCAGCCTATAAAAGTTCTAACGCGGGTGAAAATGAAAACCGCATAGAAAATGCCGCGCAAACAGCGGGTTGGAAAATTAATGAGAACGATATTAGTTTAAATATAGATCCAAATACGTTAGCTAACTTACTCAATGGTGTGGGTGGTGGGCGCGATCCGGGTTCGTCAAATTCAAGTTTTGTGCGTAGTGAACTTGAAGAAGATTACTACCAAGCTGATTTTGATATTTATACCGATTGGGGCATTTTAAGAACAATTAAAACTGGGGTTAAGTATCGAGAAGCTACGCTTCACCGCGAAACCGGTAATACCTTCTTTTTAGATCCTAATTTTGATATTGCCGCAGCAGAAGCCAGTAAGGGTGGGATCACACGCTTTGATAGTTACCAGTGGAATAACGGTATGCCACTAGCACAAGATGTGTTTATCAACGAAGGTAATATTGCGGGTGGTTTTAACATAAACCAAATGCCTGGCATTGATTGGGATAAATACCGCGATATTGTGACCAGTCATTATGTTCCGTATACGCGTAAAGAAGATAATTTCATTTATGATATTGAAGAGCAAATAGCGGCATTTTATCTACAAGGTGACTTTGAATTTGATAGCGTTCGCGGTAATTTAGGGGTACGTGTTGTACGCACGAAAACCATGACATCATCAACCGATCTATACACATATTTGCTGGATCATACTGACGATGAAAGCGGGGAGGCGGTAACCGGAGATGATAGATTTGTTGAAGATTATCAACTCATTACTCAAGAGAGTACCGATACTCAAATTCTTCCTAGCTTTAATATTGCATGGGATATAAGTGATGATGTAGTGGTGCGCGGCGCGATTGCAAAAGTAATGTCTCGCCCTGATTATGCCGATTTAGGCGCACAACAACGCATTACGTTTGTCTCAGATGAGTGGGCCGACGACAGAGCTGAGTTTAATGAAATTCCGGGTTTTAGTGGCAGTGGCGGTAATAAAAACTTAAAACCGTTTGAGTCGGTGCAAGCTGATTTATCTATTGAATATTATTACAGCGAAGGCTCTGCTGTTGGTTTAGCACTGTTTCATAAAACTGTTGATAATTTTGTTGTTCCTTTAGTTATTGACGTACAACAAGATTTTGCAGGTAAAGAGGGCATAGTTGATTCGGGAAATATTACTGTGTCGCCATATAGCACTGTAGGCAATGGCACTGATGCCGTATCTAAAGGGGCTGAAGTATTTATACAGCATGCCTTTGATAGTGGTTTTGGTTTTTACGCAAACTACACTTATAACAAAACCAATAAGGCCGATGTAGAAGTGGATGGTAAAGAGTTTGGTAAATCGCCTTTAATTGGCAGTGCTAAGTACCAGTACAATACCTCGATATATTATGAGGGAGATGCTTTTAATATTCGTGCTTCTTATAACAAACGCGGTGAAACCGTGTTGGGTTTAAATAGTGGTTTAAACGTGTATCAAGACCCATACGAGCAAGTTGATGTAAATGCATCAATTACTTTATTAGAAGACTTGAGCCTAACAGCCGCTGTGATAAATTTAACTAAATCTGAGTCAGTAACCCGATTAGGTAACGATACAGAGTCTCGGTTATTAAACTCAAGCTATTCGGGTAGACGATATTATGCGGGCATAAACTATCGTTTTTAAGCTGAGTTTGTTGAGTTTAGGTAAACAAGCTGTTTTGTTGCTGTTTTAGCTTTTTCTTGTAAGTTATTACTTTATAATGAGCATTATAAAAATTATTTAATTAATATTAACAGGATTGAAATGAGTGATTTAACGGCAATAGCCAACTTATCTATTTTATTAGTTGAGCCTTCTGAAGTGCAACAAAAGCTAATAAAAAAATCACTGGCTCAGTGTGGTGTTACACAAATTGAAACGGCCAGCACTCAAGAAAATGCGCTGGCCGCTTTATCAAAGTATCACCCTGACTTGGTGATCAGCAGTATGTATTTTAGCGACGGTACTGCAGACTCTTTATTACAGGCAATACGCAGTAACAGTAATACTGAGCAGCAGGCGTTTATGCTGGTGTCGAGCGAACGTAATAAGCGCCATTTAGAGCAACTTAGGCAATCGGGCGTATTAGCTATTTTACCTAAACCGTTTAATGCCGACGAGATCACCCGTGCGCTTAAAGCGACTCTGGATATTATTAGCGAGCAAGAGGTGGAGCTAGAGCACTTTGATGTCACTTTACTTCGTGTGTTGGTGGTTGATGACAGTCGCTTTGCACGAAAACATATAATACGAGTGCTAGCGGGAATGGGTATTCCTGAACCTGTAGAGGCTGAAGACGGTAAACAAGCGATCGAAATGCTTAATAATCAATCATTCGATTTAATTGTTACAGATTACAATATGCCAGAAATGGATGGTAAAGAGTTAACTGAAACCGTTCGAAAATCGAATACGTACTCACATATTCCAATCCTGATGGTCAGCTCAGAGGCCAACGATACTCATTTAGCTAATATTGCTCAAGCCGGTGTGGATGCTATTTGTGACAAACCATTTGAACCTGCAACGGTGCGCGATTTGCTTTTTAAAATCATGAGTTAACTCGCAGCTGTAAAAGCACTTTTTAACTAAAGTGCTTTTAAGTCGCTTTGCAGTAATGTAATGAAAAATTAAGTAACTTGGCACCAGATAAGGGCTTACTTAAATAAAACCCCTGAGCAATATCGCAGTTTAGCTCGTTGAGTAAATCTAGCTGCTCTTTGGTTTCTACTCCCTCTGCAACTACTTTTATTTCTAGGCTGTGTGACATAGCTATGGCCGCTTTTACTAAATTACAGTCGGCCTTGTTATCTGTAATCCCTGCAATAAAGCTACGGTCAATTTTTAGCACATCAAAAGGGTATTCTCGTAAGTAACTTAATGATGAATAGCCTGTGCCAAAGTCGTCCATTGACAGTTTTATGCCCAGCTCATCAATTTGCACTAAGGCATCATGAATTGAGGCTTGGCTATTCATTAGTACCCCTTCGGTAATTTCCAGCTCTAAGCATTCATTATTAATGCTATTTTTATGTAGAGTATGTTTAATTATATTAACCAGTTCCGGATCTCTGAATTGGCGCGGCGATAAATTAATCGCCATGGTATAGTTTTGCTGGTTAATTGATTGCCATTCATTCAAAAAGCGTAAGGCTTGTTGAAGAACAAATAAACCAACAGGCGCAATCAAGCCTGTTTGCTCTGCAATGGGAATAAATTCATCAGGGGTGATTTCCCCTAACACTATATTATGCCAACGTAGCAAGGCTTCAGCGCCAATGATGGTGTTTGTTTTTACATCTATTTGCGGTTGGTAATAAAGCTCAAATTCGTTTCGCTCCAGTGCTCCATGCATTTGCTCTTCTATTTCAAAACGCCGGCGCATAGCAACGTTCATTTGCGGGGTAAAAAAAGAGGAGGTATTGCGCCCCATCGCTTTTGCTTGGTACATAGCGGTGTCGGCATTACGTAACAACACCGAGGCACACGTACCGTCTTTGGGAGAAATCGCAATACCAATACTTAATGTCAGTATTAAGTCTCTGCCTTCGAGCTTGAAGGGTTTTCTAAATGCTTGAAGTAACCGCTCAGCAATTGCTAAAGCATCATTTTCATCGTTTAAACTGGATATTAAAACAATAAATTCATCACCCCCTAATCGACCGACAGTGTCATTTTGCTTTAGTGTTTGCTGTAATCTAGCGGCTGCTGCAATTAACAGTTTATCGCCTACTTCATGCCCTAATGAGTCATTCACTTTTTTAAAGTCATCAAGGTCTAAAAAAAACACTGCGGCTTTTTCATGACTCTTTTGTACTTCCATTAATATTTGTGACAAGCGATCTAAAGACAAAAAGCGGTTAGGCAAATCGGTTAAGCTATCAAAGAGAGCTTGATGACGGATCAATTCTGCTGAGCGGTGTGGTTCGCTAATATCACGAATAATCACCATGATTTGGTTTTTTTTGGGCAGTAGGCGCAATCTCGCCTCATAATAAATTACGCCTTCAGGCATGCTCAATTCATATTCAAAACTGACCATACTGTTTTGAGCTATTGTTTTTTCTATATGAATTTGAAATTTTTCCGCTACTTTTTCAGGCAGTACATCAATCATTTTTTTACCAATAAACTGCTCAGGTGAAATATACAGGTCCTTACTATTATTAACATGGTAATCAGCAATGATGCCATTTTGCTCTAGTACAAAAAATAAGTCAGGAATGGCTTCAAAGATAGTTTTCAACATACTGGCATTAAATGTGGCTTCTGCTTGTGCCTTGTGAACCTCAGAAAGGTCAATATCAATACAGTACATTTGTTTGGTATTGTATTGATTAGTAAACATAACATGGCTTGAAAATACAGCCACATCATTACCCTCTTTATGTTTGAGGATAAGCTCTGAGGCGGGAATTTCAATATCATGCTTAATCCAATTACTATGGGCTTCAATTACGGGCTCTCGCATTGGTGTGGGTATTATTAAATCTTCGAGTTTTTTGCCAATGGCTTCCTGTTGCGAATACCCATAAAGCAATTCA